>JACDCK010000209.1 GCA_013817595.1 Pyrinomonadaceae bacterium
GTCCACGTCGCGCCGAAATACTAAACGCGGTAGGCTGGCCCTTCGAAATGGTGGCCGCAAACATCGACGAGAGTCGCTTCGAGTCCGAAGCTGCGGTGCCGTATGTGAGACGGCTGGCGCAAACCAAGGCCGAAACTGTGGCTAAAACCCTACCTTCTGGTCTCGTGCTCGGCGCCGACACGGTGGTCCTGGTTGACGAGGAGATTCTAGGTCAGCCGAGCGATGCGGAAGATGCCCGTCGAATGCTGAAACTCTTGAGCGGCAGGTGGCATGAGGTTTTGACTGCGGTGGCCCTGTTGCGCGCTGGTGAGAATCGTTCAGTAGTAGACCACGAAAAGACGCGGGTGCGCTTTGCCGAGATGTCGGTTGCGCAGATTGATCGGTACGTCGCGACCGGAGAACCGATGGACAAAGCCGGCGCGTATGCAGTGCAGGGAAGTGCGGCTTTATTCATCGAAGAGATTCAGGGAGACTATTTCAACATCGTAGGCCTGCCGGTGCGGTTGGTTTATAAACTCGCGCGCAAGATCCAAGAAGTTTAGAGTCCAACCTTTAGGTTGATTGCCTTCCCAGCGAGCAAGCTAAAGCTTGAACTCTGAACTACTTGATCGACAGGCGCGAATATCCCAGTCCATCGGGTTCCTTGCCGGCTGTGAGACGATCCACAATCTGCCAGGTCTTCAGATCGATCATCGTCACGATGTCGGCATTCGTGTTGGCCACGAATGCGTGCCCGACTCCCGGTGCGACGAGTATGCCCACGGGCACAGGACTCTGCCCAAACTGGCTGCCAAAGATTCGCGATGCCGCGCTGCTTGCCTCGTTCGCTTTGACCTGCATTGGTATCCGTCGGATTTCTTTTTTGGTTGCCGCATCAAAAACCGCGACATCACCCGATCGCGCATTTGACACCAGGACGAGTTTCCTTCCGGGTGCAAACTTCACGCGAATCGGAAAGTCTTTTGATTCCAGGGTGGTCGCAACCGTCAGTGAAGGAACATCAATCACCGAAACCCTGTTGGCCGAGCGATTGGTAACCCATACCTCTTTTTCGCCCGGTGAAATATCGATTCCTTCGGCGCCCGCGCCTGTTTGAATGTCGGCGATCTTCTTTTTCCCAATCAGATCAATCACGGTAACTGAACCCGATCCGATATTTGCCACAAACGCCCGATGATGCTTTGGGGAGACGACAACCATGTGGGAAACGTTTTGGTCGGTTGGAACGGCGCTCAGTACCTTACCCGTGTTGACATCAACAATCAGCAGTGCCTTGCTGCCTTCAGCAGTGACCGCCACTTCACGATCCCTCAACCACGTAATGCCGTGCGGACGCCGGTATTCGCCCAGCTCAATTGTCTTAAGTGGATTCTTGCCGGGAACGTCGATTACCGTGAGCAGTGTTATCAGACTTGTTCAATACCAGTAAGGTGCCCGAATCCGCGGCAGCCACGCTTGTGACATATGCAAGCAGCGACACTATGAGCAACGATCGGACAAGCTCTCTCATATTGTCCTCCCAGGATTTTCTTCGCTCTCACTCAGAACAGAACGGAGCCGCCGTCAATGTTTATCGCCTGCCCGTTTATACCGCGCCCTTCCTCAGAAGCGAGTAAGAGTGCCAGTGCCGCGATCTCTTCCACAGTAATCAGGCGATTTTGAGGACTCATTTTCTTTATCGCTTCGAGAGCCTGATCGGCGGAACGGCCCGTTTTGGCGGTGACATTCTCGACGCCGCGTGTGGTCATATCAGTATCAACATAACCCGGACAGATCGCGTTGACTGTGATCCCTTTCGCGGCAACTTCCAGGGCAGTTGACCGCGTCAATCCCAGCACCCCGTGTTTTGAAGCCGAATAGGCTGAGATGTACGGGGCGCCGGTCTTGCCGGCAATCGAAGCGACGTTGATGACTCGTCCCCAGCCTCGCTCAAGCATCGCGGGCACGGCCGCGCGCGTGCAATAGAACGTGCCGGAAAGATTGATCGCCAGATGACGCTGCCAAAGATCGTCATCTGTTTTCGCAAGTGGAGCGCTTTCCGCGATACCGGCGTTATTGACGAGAATATCCGGGCCGCGACCGAACTTCGCTGAAACACGCGCGAACATCAGTTGAACGCTGTCAACGTCAGAAACGTCGCAAACCACGGGCAGCGCAATTCCCTCATTACCAATCTCGGCAGCGGTTTCTTCCACCTGCTGAGCGGTGCGAGCCGCGAGCACCACCCGCGCCCCATCCCGCGCAAACGCCAAAGCAATCGCGCGTCCAATGCCGCGGCCGCCGCCCGTGATTAATGCAATGCGATTCTCAAGCTTCATCGTCTGGAGTCTGATCCGAGACTTACTGTGGGCTGGCGGCTCGAGTTATGAGGTTCAGCTCAATTTCGATCGCGTCGCCGAGAAAGCTCGGTTTGTCCGGTTGGGCGAAGTTGATGCCGTAATCGCGCCGGTTGACCGTGGTCTTGCCAGTCGCGCCGAGCACCGTCTTTCCCGTCTTCGCGGCAAGGGTGACGCCGTTGACCGTGAACGATATGGCGACCTCCTTCGAGACGCCGTGCATTGAGAAGGTTCCGTGAGCGATGAAGCCTTTACCTTTTTTCTCGATGCGGCTGCTCTTGAATGTGATCTCAGGATACTTTTCAACTTCGAAGAAGTCGGCGGTCCGCAGGTGGGCATCGCGTCGCTCAATGCCTGTGTCGATGCTGGCTGCCTTGATCACAGCGTCGACCGATGATTTGGTCACGTCCTTGTCGTCATAGACGATCGTCACGGTGAATTCGTTGAACTTGCCGCGTACTTGAGAGAGGCCGCCCGCGATCGGAATGGAGAAACCGATGTTCGAGTGGGCAGCGTCAATATCGTACTTCGTTACGGCTCCGAAAAACGGTGTCGCGGCGATCAGCAGGGCCAGAAGGGACGGGATTAAAAGGTTCTTACGCATTAATAGACTCTCCTTTAGATCTTGTACGCTCCGGGCTCTCTTGCCCGCTTGGGATGTAACAACCAGGTCTGAAGCCTAATCTAAGCTGCCGCCTGGAACAAGGCGACATCCGACCTGTACTGGTTCTATTTGAGTCCGGAAGTTCAGAGTTCAAACTTTAGGTTGCGGCTTAGCGGTGCGGACAAGCTAAAGCTTGAACTCTAAACTGCACCCGCTCCAGCTGACAACCCGAATCACTGTCCGGAAAACCTTGGCGGGCGTTTTTCCAGGAACGCGCGAATGCCCTCACGACCGTCTTCAGATTCGAAACAGCGCAGTTGGGCTTCAGTCTCGTAGCGAAGCATTTCTTCAAGTTCCGCAGACTGGCCCAAGTAAACCGCTTGCTTAGCCGCGCCAATCGAAATCGGTGAAGCGTCGCGGAGACGTTCGGCTAACTCGCGAACAGCCGGTTCCAAATTCTCAAGGACCACCACCCGATTCACAATGTTCAGGCGCAGGGCTTCTTCGGCGCCCATCACCTCTCCCAGAAAAAACATCTCACAAGCCCAATTTGGAGTTACCAGGCGAGGCAGGAAATACGTACCGCCCCAGTCGGGATGTAGGCCGAGCTTTACAAACGATTGGCTGAAGGTCGCTTCAGTCGAAGCAATTCGAAGATCGCAAGCCAGTGCGAGATTGCAGCCGGCGCCTGATGCCAGGCCGTTAACCGCACCGATTACGGGCTTGTTCATCTGCCTGATTGCCATCACCACGCGTCGAGCGGCCCCTAGCAGACGGGAAAACTCCTCGCTGTCTTGACGCTCGATGAGGTCCGCCATGAACGAAACATCGCCGCCGGCACAAAACGCGCGCCCGGCACCGGTCACAACAACCACCCGAATCGCCCGATCGCTTCCTGTTGCTTCCAGTGCTTCGGCGAGATCACGCCGCATGTGCCCAACGAAAGCATTCAGCTTCTCGGGACGGTTTAGCGTAATCGTGGCGATACCTGAATTTTCAGTGACGTCGATGTGTTCGTACATAAGGGAGGGTAAATAGTAAATGGTAAATAGTAAATAGAAGCAGAAGAATAACTCGGACCATTTACCATTTACTATTCACCATTTACCTGCCTTTGAACTGTGGTTTGCGTTTGTTTACGTAAGCGTCGATACCCTCCTTCGCGTCTTCCGACTGAAACAGTTGCTGCTGCAGCTCGCGCTCGAGTGCTAATGCAGACTCAAAAGGAATCTCCGCGCCGGTCTGAACACTGCGCTTGATGCGACCGACTGCGTACGCGGCCCGGTTAGGCGCGGTAAACTGTCGCGCGTAGCCCAACACTCTTTCCAGAAAGGTTGCCGCGTTCTCTGCTTCGAAAATATCGTTAATGATTCCCAGTTGATGTCCACGTTCAAAGTCAAACAGCTCGCCGCTGGCCATTAACTCAATCGCTTTCGACTTGCCAACCATGCGAACCAGCCGCTGCGTGCCACCAGTTCCGGGAAGAACACCGAGAGAAACCTCCGGCAAGCCCATCTTGCCCGCGCCTTTGCGGGCAATGCGCAGGTCAGCGGCCATCGCTACCTCCAACCCTCCACCCACGCAGTGTCCGTTGATCGCCGCGATCACGAGTTTTGACGTCTGCTCCAGACGCGACAAAGTTTCATTAGCGTGCAGACAAAAGTAATACTTGAACGTGGGCGTCACATTAGCAAGCATTCGGATGTTGGCGCCGGCGCAGAAAAACTTCTCTCCACTGCCAGTGATCACAATGACCTGCACGCTCTCGTCCATACGCGCAGCGAGGATGCGTTGATCCAGGGCTTGCATCATCTCGTGTGTGTACGTGTTTGCCGGAGGATCGTTGAGGGAAAATAGGGCGACACCTTCGTCGACGCGATACTGAACGAGATCTTCGTC
>JACDCK010000031.1 GCA_013817595.1 Pyrinomonadaceae bacterium
GTAGAGTAGAGGATGACATCTTCCGCCAGCCGCGAGAGGTGAACCATGATCAGCGAACAGGCGCTCACGAATTCCACGCAGAAATCACGATCGCTCACCGCATCAATACTGTTGCGAGACACGCCGTCAAAGCCTAACTCGCGCACGACGGATTCACGATCGATGGTGTAAGAGGTTCCGGCCAGTGCCGCCGAACCGAGTGGCAATACGTTCACCCGTTTGCGGCAATCCGCCAGGCGCTCGCGATCGCGCGACAGCATTTCAAAGTAAGCCAGACACCAATGCGCGAAGAGTATCGGCTGTGCTCGTTGCAAGTGTGTGTAACCCGGGAGCACGGCGGCTAGATGCGACTCAGCCAGATCCAACAAAGCCCCCTGAGCCGCACCGACGTGCTGGACCAAATCGTCCATCGCTTCTCGCAACCAAAGGCGGAGATCTGTAGCGACCTGATCGTTTCGGCTGCGCCCGGTGTGCAGTTTTCCTCCCGTGTCCCCTATCAACTCCACCAGGCGCGACTCCACGAACGAATGAACGTCCTCGAATTCGAGGTTGTCGAAATAGCCGGCGTCAGCGATGCCACGATCGAGTATGGTTTGCAGGCCGCCCTTGATCTTCGTGGCTTCGTCGCCGGTTAGGACGCCGGCCCTCGCCAGGCTATTGCAATGCGCCACACTGGCGCGCACATCAGCCGCAAACATTCTGCGGTCGAAACCAAACGAGCGGTTGAAATCAACAAAGCCGCGATCCGCTTGGCCAGTGAATCGGCCGCCCCACAAGTTTTTGGAATCACCCATTCGCTCCTCCGTTATCGGGTAGTGTTCTAGATTGAACCATTTGTCGTTCGGCTCCCAGCGCCAAAGGCGCGAAATATGAAAGCCAGGGGCAAGCGACGAAGGAGCGCCGCCCCTGGATAGTGTTCCACTGAGTCCCAAGCCCTGAAAAGGGCGAAATAAGTGGCACCGAATCCTTCTTGTTGTTTTGCTTGGATCATTCTCGCGTGTTCAGCTGCAGATTGGCTTATTAAGCAGGTCGTGGAGCGCTTGAATGAGATTGGGGGCGCGCACGCTCCGTGGGATCCATTATGAAGCTTCTTTCGCCCTTTCAGGGCTGGGGGCGCGTGACTTACTTGACCAGGGGCGACGCTCCTTCGTCGCTTGCCCCTGGCTTTCATATTTCGCGCCCTTGGCGCTTAGTTGAGCACTGCGATTGCAAACTAGGACATATTCGTTATCGCAGAAAGTTGACGCAAAAGCATCCGCCATGTTGGTTTATGCATCTATGCATTGTTTATGCAAGACGCGTGGCTTGGAATGATGAAAGATACGAGGCAAAGGCGGATTCTGAGTTTGATACAGGCCAAGCCTATTGGCACGCAGGAAGAGCTTAGGTCACTTTTGGAAAGAGCGGGCGTACCGGCGACACAGTCGAGTGTCTCTCGCGATCTGGAGGAGTTGGGGGTTGTAAAACATCACGGGCACTACACGGTGCCGCGCGCAAATGGAGCCGCAGCCAGGGGACTCTTGAGTCTCGATATGGCGGGCGAGAGTCTTATTGTGGCGCGCACCGAGCCGGGGCTGGCGTCTGCCGTGGCCGTGAACATCGACGGCGCGGCGATCGGGGAGATTGTAGGAACTATCGCTGGCGAGGATACGATCTTCATTGCGGTCAATGACCGGAAAACACAGCGGGCCGCGATTAAAAAGGTGTGGGAGTTGTTTGCCTAAAAGAACTTAGTTCTTTGAACTTGGAGCTTTGTAGTTCGGTTCCGATCACTTTTGGCAATACAAAGGAATGCAGAGTACGAAGGTCAAAGTTCAAAGAACAATTGAAGGTCATGAAAGATAAAGAAAACAAGATCCGTAAGATAGTCCTGGCATATTCCGGCGGGCTTGATACGTCCGTCATGCTGCGCTGGTTGAAAGAGCGATACGGCTGCGAGGTTGTTTGCTATTGCGCTGACGTCGGCCAGGGTGAAGAAATGGATGGACTGGAGGCCAAGGCGCTCGCAACGGGTGCCTCGAAACTCTTTGTAGAAGACCTGCGCGAAGAGTTCGTTCGCGAATACGTCTGGACTGCCGTCAAGGCGAATGCGGTTTATGAGGGTGTTTATTTATTGGGCACTTCCCTCGCCCGCCCCGTGATCGCCAAAGGCCAGATCGAGATCGCGCGCAAGGAAGGGGCGGATGCGGTGGCGCACGGGGCCACAGGCAAGGGCAATGATCAGGTGCGTTTTGAGTTGACGTATTACGGACTCGAACCGGACATCAAAGTGATCGCTCCCTGGCGTGAATGGGAGTTTAAAGGCCGCAGCGATCTGATTGCTTATGCGCAGCAACATAAGATTCCAGTCACAGCAACGCATGAGAAGCCGTACTCGACCGATCGCAATCTCATGCACATATCCTATGAGGGCGGCATTCTCGAAGATCCCTGGGCTGAGGCGCCGGAGAATATATTTCAGCTCACGAAGTCTCCGGAAAATGCAAGGGACCGGGCTGAGTATGTTGAAATCTCATTCGAAAAAGGCGAACCCGTGGCCATCAATGGTCAGCGGATGGATCCGGTTCCCCTGCTCGAGACCTTAAACAGGTTGGGTGGTGAACACGGCATCGGTCGGGTGGATCTTGTCGAGAACCGGTTTGTAGGAATGAAATCACGCGGCGTTTATGAAACGCCGGGAGTAACTATCTTGCTGGCTGCACACAGGGCCCTGGAATCCATTACGCTCGACCGCGAAGTAATGCACTTGCGCGATTCATTGGGAGTGAAATTTGCGGAGAGCGTTTATTACGGATTCTGGTTTGCGCCGGAGTTTGAGTTGTTGCGCGAGATGGTTGACGCGACGCAAAGAAAAGTTACCGGCGACGTACGTGTGAAGCTCTATCGCGGCAACGCCCTCACGGTCGGGAGACGGTCGCCTTACTCGCTTTACAGCGAAAAGCTGGCAACTTTCGAGGCCGATTCCGTCTACAACCAGCGCGACGCGGAAGGGTTCATAAAATTGAACGCCCTGAGATTGAGACAGCGAAACAGAGGTGACAAGAGATGAACGACACCAACGAAACCATCGAAACCAACGCCACGCACCACGCGGTCGTCAAGATAGTCGAAGCCGACAAGCTTGGCTCCGCCACCTCTCCGCTTGGTCTTACGCGCACGGTAGCCGTTACGAATGCTAGTAGAACGCCGCAGGCTGGTGACGTTATCGCCGTGCGCACTCTAACCGATAGCGCCACTTACAACATGCTCGAATTGCCGACCGGAAGGCTGGCCAAGATCAATCCGGGCGACGTGGTCATTGGCGTCCTGGGCCGGCGACGTGCATTGAAAGGGTTTGTTGGTGATGTGCCCCAGACCGTCAATGCCGGCGATCAACTTCATCTGCTCAGTCTGGGTGGCGTCATCGGTTACTGCACCGGACATCATTCAAGCCTCGGCGATGCTATTAAAGGCGAAGTGATCGGGGTCGTGTGTGATGAGGAGGGGCGGGCACTGAACATCGCGGATGTGGCATTGCCCCTGCGCTCAACTCTGGGTGATACCGCGCCAATCGTGATGGTTGCCGGAACGAGCATGAACAGCGGCAAGACCTGCGCTGCGACAGAACTAATAAAACAGGCCACTCGCGCCGGTCTGCAAGTGGCTGCCGGCAAACTTTCGGGCGTGGCCTGCCTGCGGGACACATTGAACATGGCGGATCACGGAGCGATCGCTACCGCAAGTTTTCTTGATTGTGGACTTCCCTCCACCGTGGATGTGGGTGACCTTTCCCCGGTCGCCAAAACGATAATCTCCAGGCTCAACGAAAGCTCGCCTGATCTGATCGTCATTGAGTTGGGAGACGGAATTCTTGGCGGCTATTCCGTCGAATCAATCTTCGATGACCTTGAGTTACGGGAGCAGACCGCTGCCATCATCTTTTGCGCTTCGGATTACGTGGGGGCTTGGGGCGGCATAGAACTGCTGCGCAAACGAGGAATCGAAATCGATGTCATTTCCGGGTTGGTAACGGATTCACAAATGGGTGAAGATTACATTGAGAACGAATTTGGCATTCCCGCAGCAAATGCAAAGCGCAACGGTGCGCTTCTCTTCGAGTTAATCAAGTCGAAAGTAGAGGCAGCGGGCCCAAAGGAACTCGTTGGGGCCGGCGTTTAGTCGCGGTTAACGATAATGATGACGAGCAGGATACGAGTGGGGATTTTCGGCGGCTCCGGTTACGGCGGCTCCGAACTACTGCGCATTCTCCTGCCGCATCCTAACGCCGAGATTGCTTTCGTTACTGCTAATGAACACGCTGGAAAACCCGTGAGCGACGTGCATCGAAGCCTTCATGGATTGACGGATCTGAAGCTCAGCAAGGTGCCTCAGGATCTCGAGACTCTTACCAATCTCGATTGTGCGTTTCTCGCGTTGCCGCATGGACAGGCGATGGAAATTGCACCGCGTCTGCCGTCAA
This sequence comes from Pyrinomonadaceae bacterium, assembly GCA_013817595.1. Taxonomy (GTDB): domain Bacteria; phylum Acidobacteriota; class Blastocatellia; order Pyrinomonadales; family Pyrinomonadaceae; genus PSRF01. The sequence continues at coordinate 4,460 of JACDCK010000031.1, forward strand.
GCGTCAAAGTGATCGATCTATCCGGCGACTTTCGGCTGCGCGACAAGGGCGAGTTTGAGCAGCACTATAGCCGTGAGCACACGGCCATGGACACTCAAGCAGACTTTGTTTACGGTCTCACCGAAACAAATCGTGACGCGATCAGGAACGCTCGACTGATTAGCAATCCCGGATGCTTTGCAACAGCAACTTTGCTCGGCCTGGCGCCACTTGTAGCCGCGAACCTCATCGAAGGCCGCGTAGTCGTGGACGCTAAAACCGGCTCCTCCGGTTCCGGCGCAAAAGCGGCGGCGAACACGCATCATCCCCAGCGAATGAATTCCTTTTACGCCTATAAGCCATTTACCCATCAGCACGTGCCGGAGGTAGAGCAGGAACTGCGGGCGGTCGGAAACTGGAACAGCGAACTTGTCTTCATGACGCATTCGCTTCCCGTCGCGCGCGGCATCTTTGCCTCCATCTATGTCGAAACTAAGCAAGCGATGAATGAAGACGAAGTGCACTCCCTTTTCAGGGACTTCTATAACGGCTCGTTCTTTATCCGGATCGTGAAAGGATCCCCGGACATCAACTGGGTCAAGACCACAAACTTCTGCGACCTTGGTTTTGCGACCCGTGGGCATCACGTGGTTGTGTTCTCAGCACTCGATAATCTTGTTAAAGGTGCGGCCGGACAAGCGGTCCAGAACATGAATCTGATGTTCGGGCTCGATGAGAAAACAGGACTGATGTTGATAGGCACCAATCCGTGAACAGGCCACGCGAAGGCGAACAACAAAGAGACGTTTCCATGGACCTGGCAGTTGCCCCTATCAAACCACCGATAACGATCGCCGATCTCGACAAGATTGACATTCGCGTCGGCACTATTCTGGCAGTCGAAGACGTGATGGGCTCTGACAAACTGCTGAAGTTGACTGTAGCGCTTGGGAATTTCCATCGAACTATCCTCGCGGGAATGAAACAGGAGCGTGAAAACCCGCAAGAGCTCGTAGGTAAACAGGCATTGTTCGTTATTAACCTGGAGCCGAGGAAGATGATGGGCCAAAGCTCAGAGGGCATGCTTTTTGATATCGGTCATGCCGATGGATTGGCGCCCGTGCTGGCGGTTCCCGAGAATAAGATTCCCGACGGGACGAGGGCAGGATGAAAGTACGACCTCCGAAAACACCCGGGGGACCTGTGACCAGCGAGGAGAGGTTTCAACTCGCGACTTACAAGAAGATGCCGATCGTCGCAGAGCGTGGCAAAGGCTTCTGGCTATACGCCAGCGATGGTCAGAAATATCTCGATCTCTATGGTGGTCACGCGGTCGCGGGAACCGGCCATTCGCACCCGCATGTAGTAGCAGCTATAGTCGAGCAGGCGGAAACACTGCTCTTCTACTCAAACCTGGTCTATTCCGAGGTGCGCGCCCGAGCCGCGGAGAAACTTGTCTCGATTGCCCCGGAGTCGCTTACTAAAGTTTTCTTTTGCAACTCTGGAACTGAGGCTAATGAGAACGCCATGCGCATGGCACGCCTGGCATCGGGCCGAGAAAACGTAATCACCTTCTCGGGCGGTTTTCATGGACGCACTGCCGACGCTATCAGCGCCAGCTTTCTTGGAAAGTATCGCGAGTTGGGTAAGCCGAATGTGCCGGGACATCTGCAAGCTGAGTTTGGCAACATAGAATCGGTACGAAAGGTGGCGGACGAAACGGTCGCAGCTATTATGCTGGAACCGATTCAGTCAATGGCCGGAGTGCGCACCGCGGCACCGCAGTTTTTTCGTGAACTGAGAAAACTCTGCGATGCCCTGGGAATCGTCTTGATTTATGACGAGGTCCAAACCGGCGTGGGCCGCACCGGCGAGTGGTTTTTTGCCGGCAGTGAAGCGGGCGGTGGAATTGTCCCCGAGGTAATCACACTCGCCAAGGCGCTTGGTAGCGGCATTCCGGTGGGTGCGTGCCTGGTTTCTGAGAAAGTCGCGTCGCATATCAAAGAGAATGACCTGGGTACCACGTTTGGCGGCGGCATGATTGCCATGGGCGCGGTCACAGCGACGCTCGAAGCAATCGAGAACGATTCCATGTTGGAAAATGTGAAAGTGGTGGAAGCGCACTTGCGCAACCGACTTACCGAGATACCACAGGTAACGCGGGTGCGAGGCCTGGGGTTCTTGATAGGGCTGGAGTTCGCCGGCAAAGCGGGGCCGATTCATCAGGGCCTGCTGAAGCGAAAGGTGATTACCGGTACTTCGAGTGATCCCAAGGTGTTGCGGCTCTTGCCGGCCCTGTGCCTCAGGCCTTCGGAAATAGATCTTTTCGTGGACGAGCTTAAAACCGTGATCGCTAACCTGGGTTCGCAAGATGGAGGCATGATTTGAGGCTCAACTGGTTTGATCTGGCGGGATTCGTTGGAGTTGTGCTGATCGTGATTGGCTATTTGCTACTGCAGCTCAACAAATTGCCGAGCTCCGCGCCGGCTTATTCTTTGCTGAATGCGATCGGCGCCTTTCTGGTAATGGTTTCCCTCGTATTCGATTTCAATCTGTCGGCCTTTTTGATGGAGGCGTTCTGGTTCCTGATCAGTTTATTTGGGCTTTTTCGAGCAATTTTTACTAAGTCTGCTGCGGCCCGCGCCGTTTGAGGTCACGCCTGTAGCGTGAACCAACTCCTCACGCTGAAAGCGTGGAAGTTAATAGCCGGGGGCAACGCCCCCGGAAAGTCAAAACCGTTTCCGACCCTGAAAGGGTCGAACATGGAGGGTAAGGATGGCGCCCCCCCTAAACTGTTTTGGATTACCTGCCGGAAATGTCTGTGGAATTGAATCGTTCGACCCTTTCAGGGTCGGGTATTTTTCTTTCGCCTATCCGTGGGCGTCGCGCAACGCTCGCCCACGGCTATTGAATTCATCCCCTTCAGGGATGAGACATTCACGCCGTACAGCGTGAACTGATTCTGCGCGGCATGAAAAACTTTCTGAACACCGTCGACTATTCGCGCGAACAACTTGAGCGCTTGATTGATGCCGCGCTGCGGTTCAAAGAGGGCAACGACGTGTCGAAACCGTTGGCTGGCCGTTCAGTGGCGCTGGTTTTTTTCAACCTCAGCGTGCGCACGCGCGCCTCAATGCAGGTCGGTATCTACGAACTGGGCGGAAATGCAGTAGTCCTCGAACCAGGCGGGACTAGCTGGACGCTGGAACACCGAGACGGGGTGGTGATGGACGGCGATAAGACGGAACATCTGGCGGAGTTTGTGCGCGTGCTGGGTCGGTACGGCGCGGCTATCGGCGTCAGGACATTTGCCGCCATGAAAGATTGGAGCGATGAGCGGGTAGATCCAGTGCTCAATGCCTTCTCAAAATACTCAGAAGTACCGATTATCAATCTCGAATCCGCGATGCATCATCCCTGCCAGGCCCTGGCCGACATGATGACGATTCGGGAAAAGCTCGGCGCGGGCAAGAAAAAAGTCGTGCTGACCTGGGCCTGGCACCCTAAGCCACTGCCGATGGCGGTGCCTAACAGTTTTGCTCTGGCTGCCGCCCAGATGGGTCATGAGCTTGTGGTTGCCCACCCCGTGGGTTACGAACTGGACGAGAAGTTGATGGAAACAATCAGGCAAAAAGCCATCGAAGCGGGCGGCATTGTGCAGGTAACAACCGACATTGACCAAGCCGTTGACGGCGCCGAGATTGTTTATGCGAAGAGTTGGGGCGCGAAACAGTTCTACGGAGCGCCGGATCGGGACATTGCGGAGCGGGCGCAGTATCGTGAGAAGTGGATTGTCGATGAAGGGAAGATGGCACGCACGCATAAGGGGATTTTCATGCACTGTCTGCCGGTGAGGCGCAACGTGATCGTGACCGACGAGGTAATTGATTCCCCGGCGTCGGTGGTGATCGACGAGGCGGAGAACCGTTTGCACGTGCAGAAGGCGATCCTCGCGGAGCTGTTGAAAGAGAAACCAAAGAATACAAGCCACGGATTAATGCGGATTCTCGCGGATAAGACATGATGGCATGCAAAACAGAATTGCCAATTTGCTGTTCGATTTTTCTATTTGTTTGCTGATTCGCGGTTATCCGTGTAATCCGTGGCTGCTTTTTATTTGCCTTTGAGGGAGTTCCTTTTGACTTTATAGATATGAGCGAAGCAACGAACGAAGTTGGGAACCAGTTGCGCCTCGATTTACTACGCGAGGCGCTGCCCTATATTCAACGTTTCAAAGGTCAGACCTTTGTCGTCAAACTTTCGGGTAAGGCGACTGAGGATCAGGACAACCTCAGCTCGCTGGCTGAGGAATTAGCTTTGCTTCACCAGGTCGGCATACGCATTTGCGTCGTGCACGGTGGCGGAAAGCAGTTGAGCGAGTTGGCGACGCGCATGGGCATAGAGCAAACCATCATTAACGGCCGTCGCGTGACCGACGACGCGACACTCGAGATGGCTAAGATGGTTTTTGCTGGAACAATCAATATAGACATTCTTTCCGCATTGCGTAACAGAGGCATTGAAGCGGTCGGCCTGTCAGGTATCGATGGAAACATAGTTCACGCTGAACGCCGGCCGGCAAAGGAGATTCTCAACCGCGAAACTGGCGAACGCTCACATGTCGATTTTGGTCACGTTGGCGACGTAGTGGAGATCAACGCCCGTTTGCTGATGGTCTTGCTGAGGGAGGGCTACCTTCCCGTTATCTCATCGCTTGGAGCCGACGCCGAAGGAACGGTATTCAATATCAACGCCGACACTATCGCCGCTGAAATTGCGGTTCAACTTAAGGCGGAGAAACTGATTCTGCTGTCCGATGTCGATGGCATCTACCTACGGGTAGGCGACCCCGAAACGAGGCTCTCACAACTGACCGCCGATCAGGTCGATGCTCTGGTCAACGACGGCAGCGCGACTGGCGGAATGATTCCCAAACTCCAGAACATATCCGCGCTGATGCGGCGTGGGGTCCATAGCGCGCACGTTATCAGCGGCACGAAACGCAATGCCCTGCTTTCCGAGATTTTCACCGATAAAGGAACCGGTACGATGATCGTGGCGTAATCTGCTCATGGACAACGACGCCATCGCCCGGAGATTCTACCGCCTTGCGGCTCTGATGGAAATTCGTGGCGACGATCCGTTTCGCTTGCGCTCTTATCGCAATGCGGGCGAAGCCATCGAAACATGGCCCGCGCCGTTGAAAACAATTGCCGCAAATGAGGGTGTTCCGGGCTTGCAGACCATTCCCGGTGTCGGCAAGGCAATCGCCGGAAAGATTGTCGAGCTTCTTGACCGTGGCACCTTCGACGCGTGGGAAAGAATTACGGCAGAGACACCTGCGACCGTACTTGACCTGCTTGAGATCCCCGGAATTGGACCAAAGACTGCAGCTAATCTTCACCAGAAGTTCAAAGTCTCGTCGCTGGCTGAATTAAAGAAGTTCGTGGCCGGAGGCGGTTTGGAAATGGTCGACGGTATTGGATCAAAGACTGCAGAGCGGATTAAGGAAACCTTGCGCCGATGACGCAGGCAGTTTAGAGTTCACGTTCAAGCACTTTAGACTTCACGCTCAAGTAGTTTAGAGTTCAAGCACTTTAGATTGTACTCAAGTAGTTTAGAGTTCAAGCTTTAGCTTGCTGCGCGCGACCCGCACTCCTCACGAATCTATGTACAACTGGCGTAAGCTCACCGACGTTCAGAAGCAAGAGGCTCTTGAACTTCGTCAGTCGCGCCACCTTCCCTGGCACTCGCCACCTCATTTAGATTTTGAAGGAGCGCGCCAATATCTGATCTCATCTGCATGTTACGAGCACAAGCCAATAATAGGTACTAGCTCTGAGCGAATGACAGAGTGTGAGTCATCGGTAATTCAAGTCTGTGAAGAGTTTTGTTCGCATATTTACGCCTGGTGTATACTCCCGAACCATTATCACGTTCTTATCAAAACGGATCGCATTAAAGATTTGAGATTCGGCTTGGGACAGTTCCATGGTCGCTCTTCATTTGAATGGAATGGTGAGGATAACCGTCGCGGCCGAAAAGTGTGGCACAACTGGTTTGATCGCAGGATGAAGTCCGAACGCCACTTCCTGGCTACGTTGAATTACGTGCACCACAATCCAGTGCACCACGGTTACGTAGAACACTGGCAGGATTGGCCATGGTCCAGTGCGCGTGAGTACCTAGAACAGGTTGGCCATGAACGTGCAAAGACAATCTGGCAGGAGTATCCAATACTGGATTATGGCAGCAAATGGGATCTCTAGTACCCAGCAGATCATTAGCGAAAAACACAAGCTAAAGCTTGAACTCTGAACTACTTGAACTCTGAACTACTTGAACCCTCCGAGAGAGAAACATGAAAAAAATTAAACGTCGTGATTTCATGCGAAATAGCGCGGTCGCGGGCCTAACTCTCGCCGCCAGTAAATCAGCGATGAGCCAGTTTCCTGCCGTCGTTATTCAGAGTGGAGTGAAAGCCCTTGTCATTGCTTCCGCCAACGGAAACCGATTCAAGCACGACGGCAATGTAACCTCTGTGCAAAAGGCCTTCACCATGCTTACGCGGGGAGCTGACGTGCTTGATGCGGTGATCGCCGGCGTCAACATCTGTGAACTCGATCCCCTTGATGACAGCGTGGGATACGGCGGACTGCCAAATGCCGATGGGGTAGTACAGCTTGATGCCTCATGCATGCATGGAGCCAGGAAACGCGCCGGAGCCGTGGCATCCCTGGAAGGTGTGCGCACGCCATCGCTGGTTGCAAAAGCGGTTCTGGAAACTACCGATCACCATCTGCTCGTCGGCAAAGGCGCGCAGATGTTTGCGCGCAACATGGGGTTCACAATCGAGGACGATCTCAACACGGAGAACTCGAGGCGGTTATGGCTGGAATGGAAGCGTCGCACCGATCCTTCCCACTATCTTGATCCAAAGACCCGCGCGGAAGTCTGGCATCGCGAAGGGTTGAAGATGATAGCCGAGGGACTAGTCGACCGGGACCACTATTACGGCACGATCAACTGCGACGGCATAAACTCAAAAGGTGAAATCTGCGGCGTGACAACCACGAGCGGGCTGGCCTGGAAGATTCCAGGCCGAGTGGGTGACTCGCCCATCCTGGGAGCGGGCCTTTATGTTGATGGCAGCGTCGGCGCGGCCGGCTCAACCGGACGAGGCGAAGCAAACCTCTATAACCTATGCTCGTTCCTGATTGTTGAGGAAATGCGTCGCGGCGCCCATCCGAAAGACGCGGGCATGGAGGCGCTCAAACGCATCAAAGCAAACACCATTGAGAAAAGACTTCTCAACAGCAGAGGAAATCCAAACTTCGGCATCAACTTCTACATTCTGAACGCGAAAGGCGAATACGCCGGCGTCACGATGTATGAAGGCCCGTCGTTCGCGATCTGCAACGATAAGGGTCCGCAAACGATAAAGAGCGAGGCGTTGCTAACGGGCAAGCCAACGGATTAGAAGGAATTGATGGAAGACCTGTGTGCTGACTGTTGAGTGCTTGTAACCAACAGCAGGTTCTTGCTCCATAGTCCCGTAGCGACCCGATCCCTACGGGACTGGTTTAAGGTGTTAACGAATCCGTTGACGCCTAAAAAAACAGCGGGCAAACCTATAGACATTGTGCTCCTGCAGAGACTCAAAAAGAATGGCACGACCAGCAAATCGATCCGCTGACATGAAATTTCACCCATGCACACCCGCTCGCTGGTCTGACTTGGAAGAATTGTTTGGCGAGCGTGGCGCTTGCGGCGGGTGCTGGTGCATGTTCTGGCGCCTACCGTAAAGTGTTTGACGCCGGTAAAGGCGAGGGCAACAAACTGGCGTTTAAGAAGATCGTGACTGCTGATCGAGAGCCTGGCTTACTCGCATATTTCGGCAAGGAACCCGTCGGATGGTGCGCCGTGGCGCCTCGCGAGGATTATATTGCGCTCGAGTGTTCACGTATTCTAAAACCGGTGGATGAGCAGGCGGTTTGGTCAATCTCCTGTTTGTTTATTAAGAAGCCATACCGGCGAACAGGTGTTTCCACACAACTTCTGAAGGCGGCCGTTGAGTTTGCCGCAAAGCGCGGCGCGAAGATCGTAGAAGGTTATCCGGTCGAACCTTCGATGGAGAATATGCCTGATCCCTTCCTATGGCATGGGATACCATCGGCGTTTAAGGCAGCGGGATTTGCAGAAGTACTGAGGCGATCAAAGTCGCGGCCAATAATGCGATTTAATGTAGAAAGTTCCACAGGGCGGCGACCACGCACAGCGGTAATCCCGTTAAGAGGCATCTAAGGGTGGTCAGTCTACTGAGAACCCGTTAATTGTCATGCAACAGAATCCCGTAGGGCTTGCTGATACCACTGCTGAGATTGGACATCCTCAGTTGAGGGTATCGCTGCGATTCAGCCCGCTAGCAATTCTCTGTGCATTTCTATTCTCTGCTACCACCGGTTTTCCTCAGGTCTCGCGCACTGCTGATTCAGCAGAATTGCTGGAAACAGGCCGCCCGCCCACCCTCGCAGATGCACCGAAAGCCCCGGCCGACGTCAAGGTTGTTTCCTACAATATTCGCTGGCGTGGGGGCGCAGAGCTGAACGAACTAATTAGACTTCTCAAGGACGACAGCGAAATAGCGGGGGCGAGTATTATTGGCTTACAGGAAGTCGACCGCAACAAGCAACGAACCGGCAACCTAAATACTGTGAAGTCGATCGAGAAACTCGGCCATTATTACGCTTGGGCTGCGCCACCAACTCCAAAGGCGGAGATGGAAGAAGAGACGGGAGTCGCGATCCTGAGCAGTTATCCCCTGACGGATGTTCATCGTATCCTTTTACCACATCCGGGCCCGGGCCCTAGAAGGCGCGTAGCGATTGGGGCGACCGTTGATATCGGGGGAACGCCCTTGCGAGTCTATTCAGTACACTCTGAAAACAGGATTCCGGTGGACGAGAAGATCGAGCAAACGAAGGCGGTGCTAGAGGATCTCGTGCGCTACCCTAAGCACATGCGGGCGATTATTCTGGGTGATCTGAATACCTGGGAGCCTAACTCGGTGAAGAAAACGTCCGAGCTTTTTGTTCGCGAAAATTTCACTACTCCGTTTGCTAACGGTAAGTCGACTTTCCGGCGAACTGTACTGGTAATTCCGATAAGGCTGAAGCTGGACTGGATTTGGCTGCGCGGGCTGGAAGCCACCAGCCATGGAATCGATAAGAAGGTCGGCTTGTCTGATCACTGGCCGTTGTGGGTTGTGGTACGCTGGAAATTCTCGGGGACAGTAAAATGAGGTGCCTAAATTGCGACAGGCCCGTGGCGTGGACCAGAACACGTTCCCGCGCGTGTAGAACCAAACTAACATTGCCGCCGCCTCTGCATTCTAGCTTGCTTCGGTGGCTTCCTCATGCTGGAAGCTTCTCTAGAAACCCTGCCGGATGGACAGAGCCAAATCGGAGCTTATCTTTGTTGGATTCTTGTTGGTCGTGCTTTTCGTCTTGGGCGTGATTGCAACCGCTTTGTTTGTAAGGCAGTGGCGACGCGAGAATAGACGCAAAAACGAAACCAGGCGTTAAGCTTCGGAACCAATTGTGAAGGCGGCAGGTGTCGCCCCAGAACCCTCCGCCTTCTCGCGTGCGGTGCTGCAGAGTCGGGAAGACCAAAATCAGCGCACACGCACAACGATGCTATTTCCCGTAAGGGCATTGCCGGTTGCCCGCTGCAATTCGGCAGACGCTTTGTTCAGATCCGTTTGCGCGCGAAGCTCATTTCCGCGGGCCCCAGTCAGAGCTGTTTGCCTTTCCAGCACCAGAAAAACCGTCGACTGGCCAGCATCCAATTTTCTTTGTTCACTGGCATACTGTTGCTCGCTCGCCTCGCGCGCCGCGGCGGCCGCTCGCAACCTCGCTTCCGCACTCCGCACCACCTGCAAAGCATTCCTCACGTCCACCTGGATTGACTGCTCCAGTTGCTCGCGCTGAGTGGCAATGCGTTGGCCTTCAACCAGTGAGCGGCCTAACTGCGCCTCGGCGGTTCGGTTACGTAAAGGCAGATTGATCTGCACACCGACTCGGAAATTGCTGTAACGATTGCCGAACAGGTTTTGTAGTGACTGGCTGTAACCGCCAATCAGGTCGTTAGGAAAGGTCTGTGGTGGCGGCGTGGGCAAGGGCGGGACCCCTGCCAATTCCGACAAAAGATTTACCCGTTCGCGAATTTGCGCCGTCGAGGCAAAAGGATTTATCGCCTCACTGTTGACCGCTCCCGCCAGTCCAACGACGCCGTAACTTCCAACCAGATCGATTTGCGGTTTGGTTTGGTCTCGAAAGAACCTCTGGTCGATCTGATTGATTTCGCGCACCAGGTTTGACTGTTGCAGTTCCGCACGGTTGTCCATTGCGGCCTTCATCGCTTCCGCCAGCGACACATTGGGTGGCGTCAGATCTACTGAATCAGTCGGGATCAGGGACACCTTCCAGATCTCGGCCTGCCGGTTTTCGGCGATTAGATTCTTGAGATTGTTTTCGCTGCGCGACACATCTTCGAGCGCCATGAACAGAGTTTGTTCGAAGCCGGCAACTTGTGCCTCTACCGCGACGACGTCAATCGGCGCCAACGCCCCTTCGGTGACCAGACGTTTGTTGTGTTCAAGTTGCGTCCGCGAATCTCTGACAGCATCGCGCTGGATCTGCAGATTTCTCAGCGCAAAGACCAGGTCCCAGTAAGCACGCTGTACGCTTGTTATGGTCTCAACCGCCCGCTGCCTAAATTGTGCGTCGGTGAGGGAGAGATTCTTCCTGGCAATCTCAATCTGCCGGCGATTGTTGTCAACC
>JACDCK010000210.1 GCA_013817595.1 Pyrinomonadaceae bacterium
GTTCATATCCTCCTCGGCGAGAACGGCGCAGGCAAATCCACGCTCATGAAAATCCTCAGTGGGGCATATCAGAAAAGTGCCGGCCAGATCTTTCTCGAGGGTGCTGAGGTTGAGATTAAGAATCCCAGGCATGCGCAAACCCTTGGCATCAGCACTATCTATCAAGAATTCAACCTCATCCCGCATTTATCGGTCGGGGAAAATATCTTCCTCGGGCGGGAGCCTGCCCGTCTGCCGGGACTAATCGATCAACGCACAATCTTTCAAGAGGCGACGCGCGCCTTAAGCGGCTTGGGCCTGACCGTCAATCCTCGTAAGTTGGTCAAAGAACTGAGAGTGGCCGAACAGCAGATGGTCGAAGTTGCCAAGGCGCTCTCGCTGGACGCCAGAATCCTAATCATGGACGAGCCGACTGCCGCCCTCACTGAGCACGAAATCAGAGAACTTTTCACGACCATCCGCAAACTCAAAGACCAAGGCGTCGCAATCGTTTACATCTCGCACCGCATGGAGGAACTGTTTGAAATCGGTGACCGTGTCACTGTCTTGCGCGACGGGCGCACGGTCGGCACTTACGATGTGCGCGGGATGAATAAGTCCGAACTGATCCGCCTGATGGTCAATCGTGAATTGACGGAGTTGTTCCCGAAAGAGAAGGCGATGAGGGGCGCGGAGGTCTTGCGGGTCGAAGAATTAAGCACCAAGGGCGGTTTGAAAGATATTAGCTTCACACTTCACAAGGGAGAGGTCTTGGGGATCGCCGGCCTTCTGGGCGCGGGACGAACGGAACTGGCGCGCGCAATTTTCGGTCTCGATAAGGTTACTTCGGGAACCATCTACATCAACGGCGAGCCACAGCGGATCCGCTCGCCGCGGGCAGCTATCAATTTCGGGATCGGGTTTCTCACTGAAGATAGAAAGTCTCAGGGACTGGTCTTGCCGCTGTCGGTCAAAGCAAACCTTTGCCTTTCCAGCGTAGACAAGTTTTCGAGCTGGGGCGTCATGAATACCAAAGAGGAGCAGCAGGCAGCCGGTCGGTATGTCAAGGAGTTGCGTATCAGAACGCCCAGCCTCGATCAGAAGGTCGTTTTTCTAAGTGGCGGCAATCAACAGAAGGTGGTCTTGAGCAAGTGGCTCTGTTCAGAGGCCGAGGTGTTTATCTTCGACGAGCCGACGCGCGGCGTTGACGTGGGCGCGAAGGCCGAAATCTATCAGTTAATGAACCGGCTCACGGCGTCCGGCGTCGCCATCATCATGATCTCGTCGGAGATGCTCGAAGTGTTGGGCATGAGCGACCGCGTGTTGGTTATGCGCGGGGGCCGAATCGCGGGTGAGTTCTCCGCCGAGGAGGCGACACAGGAAAGAATCTTACAATGTGCCTTAGGGGAATAGCCCTGCGACAGAATTTTTTCTCACACTACGGACGACAGCTCAGCACCTTGGCGGGGCTGTTGGGCTTGAGTCTAGTGCTATGGGCTTTGACGCCCCACTTCTTAACCGTCTCGAATCTTCTGAATGTCGCCGAGCAGGCGACCATCATCGCCATTATCGCGGTCGGCATGACTTTCGTCATAATTACCGCGGGTATTGATTTATCAGTTGGCTCGGTGCTGGCTTTTGCCGGGGTGGTTATGGCGAGCGCCCTTCACCAGGGCGTGCCGCTTCCGGTGGCTTTGCTGGTCGGCCTGGGGATAGGCCTGCTCTGCGGGCTGGTAAACGGGCTGCTGATCACAATCGGACGTCTCCCCCCTTTCATCGCAACGCTGGGCATGATGAGTGTGGCGCGGGGCACGGCCCTGATGTTCACCGAAGGGAGACCGGTCTCAGGTTTCTCGGAAGGTTTCCGCTCACTTGCTACTGGTGAGGTGCTGGGCGTTCCCACGCCCGTAATCATCATGATCGTCGTCTATGTAACCGCTTATTTCATTTTAGGGCGTACCAAGCTGGGCCGTTATACTTATGCTATTGGCGGCAATGAAGAAGCTGCCTTGCTGTCTGGTATCAACGTAAAGTTATACAAGACCCTGGTGTACGGATTGGCTGGGATGCTCAGCGGCCTGGCAGCCATTTTGCTGACCGCTCGGCTGAATTCCGCGCAACCCATAGCAGGCATGAATTATGAGTTAGACGCCATTGCCGCCACCGTCATCGGCGGCACTAGTTTGCTGGGCGGTGAAGGGACCGTCCTGGGGACGTTGATCGGAGCACTGATTATGGCGGTCCTGAGGAACGGCCTCAACCTCTTAGGCGTCTCCTCTTTTATTCAACAAATCGTAATTGGTTCAGTCATCATTGTCGCCGTGCTGATTGATATGGCATTAAAGAGGCGAGGGAAGTAGCACTGAAAAACATCCGTGAAGAAGGAGAAACGTCTATGAAGAAGGGTCTGGTTTTTATTCTCTTGGGAATGCTGTCAATTACTTTCCTGAGTTGTCAGCGAGGCGTCGACCAGGCTGGCGGCGCTCCAAGAATCGCTCTTGTGCTTAAAACTCTAAACAACCCCTTCTTTATCGACATGCAAAAGGGAGCCGAGGAGGCGGCCAAAAAGTTGGGGGTTAATCTGATCGTGCAAGCGGCAGAACGCGAGGTTGACGTCGAAAAGCAGATGCAGATTATAGAGAACCTGATTCAAACCAAAGTCGCGGCGCTGTGCGTCACGCCCAGCGGCTCGAGGGAGATCGTTCCTGCCATTGAAAAGGCCAACCGCGCGGGCATTCCCGTGGTCATCGTAGATACACGGGTGGATCCTAAGACCATGGGTGAATCGAAGGGGAAGATCGCGACCTTTATCGGCTCGGACAACTACGAGGGCGGCAAGCTCGCTGGCGAATTCATCGCAAAAAAACTGGGTGGCAAAGGCAAGGTCGCCGTACTGGAAGGCATCCCGGGTCATGAGACCGGCGACTCACGTCTGAAAGGCTTCCGCGATGCCATCAAGGCGACGCCGGGGATCGAAATCGTCGCCTCGCAGACGGCTAACTGGGAAAGGGACCAGGGCTTCAACGTTTTCCAGAACATCCTTCAATCCCATCCTGACGTGCAGGCCGTGTTCGCCTGTAGCGACTTGATGGCGTTGGGCGCCGTCGAAGCAATTGCCGCCGCCAAAAAGACCGGGCAGATCACCGTCGTCGGCTTTGATGCTTCGGACGAAGCACGCAAGGCAGTGCTCAGCGGCGCCATGGACGCTACCGTCGCGCAGTCTCCCGCCACGATGGGCGCGATGGCGGTGGAGAACGCTTACCGTTTGCTTAAGGGTGAGCAGGTAAAAGAGGAGTTCGTCGTTCCTATCAAACTGATCACGAAAGAAAACGCAGGTGCGACGGACGCAAGCAAATGAGATTAGCGGGAGCAAAGGACAGATGAGTAAGAAGCTGGGCATTGGGGTGATCGGGTTAGGCCGACTGGGCAGCGCGTATGCCAAATATTTTACGGGCCGTATTGCCGGAGCAACTTTGGTGGCCGTGTCGGACGTCATCGAATCTACTGTTACCTCACTGGCCGCGGAGTTAGGCGTCTCCAAACATTATGTTCGCTACCAAGATTTGATCGCTGACGAAGAAGTCGAGGGCGTGGTCATTGTTAGCCCCACCAGTACGCATAAAGAGGTTGTGCTGGAAGCAGCGAAACGCGGGCTACCGATCTTTTGTGAGAAGCCACTATCAATTTCGTTGGCAGAGGCCCGCGCAATGCTCCGCACCGTCGAGCAGACTGGCGTCTTTTTCCAAATGGGTTTTATGAGACGCTTCGACAGAGGGTATGTGGGGGCAAAACGCAAGGTTGTGGAGGGAGTGATCGGCACGCCAGTGCTCTTCAAATCATCCTCGCGCGACCCCTACCGGCCGAGTCTCGAATACCTCGACCCGGCACACAGCGGCGGGTTGTTAATAGACTGCGGCATCCATGATCTCGACCTCGCGCGCTGGTACATGGGCGAGATCGCGAGCGTGTTCAGCATCGGCGGGACGCTGGCCTACCCGGAGATGAAAGCTATCGGTGACATTGATAACGCCGTCACGAGCCTCTATTTCGCCAGTGGCTCACTGGGCGTGATTGATCTAAGCCGGAATGGCGTTTATGGCTACGACATCCGTACCGAAATCCTCGGAACTGAAGGCACGCTCAAGATCGGGTACCTTCGTGAAACCCCGATTTTGGTTATGACCAAGGACGGCATCACCCATGACACCGTGCCTTACTTTACGGAACGATTCGAACAAGCCTACATCACGCAACTCCAGGATTTCGTGAACAACGTCTTGCAAGGCAAGCCGCCAGCCGTTACATGCGCGGACGGTGTAGCCGCCTTACATGCAAGCGCGGCCGCCACGTTGTCATTCAAGGAGAACCGTCCCGTGAAAATACGGGGAGACGAATTCTTCTGATGAAGGGATCATGGTCGAGAGTCACAGGGCCTGGCACTCATCAGTTCTTCAACTCGCCCAACAAACTCGAGCTATGCAGGTACGAAACATTTTCTTGGATGGAACTCGAGTCTGCATCACGGTTTTGCCGTTTGATGTGAGGCGGTCGGCTTCGCCCCGCCGTTCGGACTTCACATTCCATAAGGGCTGGGCCCCTGGTTCGGGCTTTGTCCTCGAGTGTTGCTCTAATTTGCCATTACGTAGGCGATTGCGACGCACCATCTTTCAATCGCCTCGCTCGTCGGGTTGCAAGTACACCTTTTCGCCAAGGGCAAAGCGCACGAGGGGCGCAGCCCCAGTGTTAAAGCAGTTGGCCGGCGGGGCAAAGCCACCGCCTCACATCGGGCGGCAAAGCCGAGACGTCGGTTGAGCGGCGCGGCAGCCGCA
>JACDCK010000032.1 GCA_013817595.1 Pyrinomonadaceae bacterium
GGTTCCAAGACTCGACCGTAATAGTTACAGAGATATTCTTGAGTTCCACGCGGACGTTCTTTCCGGCAGGGAAACGCTTGGAGACACGGTTTTGAGCGTTTGCAATAGGGGAGGTAAACGAATAGAGGAAAACAAAAACGACAAGGACTGAGAAAATGTGCCCGCCAGAAAACCTGCGAGGGATAGACAACAGAAGGCTCATTGGTGCGGGATTCTTCAATTAGACCAACTCTTACAGACTGTGGGGAAGAATTAAATCAAGACTCTGCACCCGGGCTATAGATCTGAAAACTCCCTAAGCAACGCCAGTTTTTCATTAAGGGCGGCGTTAAGCATCTCTTCCGAAACTTCGTCGTGGGGATCCCGGTTCAACTCGTTGAGCGAGTCGTTGACTGCCTGATCGATAACCTTCAAATTCCGTTCGAAGGTATCGCGCATCCCTTGATTCCAGCGTACCTTGTTCGTCTCCACGCGCTGGTTCCAGTAGTTAATGGCCTGCTGCTGTTGCCACATGCGATCGTGAACCCGCGTTCCGGCTTCAGAGCGCGGTGACGACGCCACTGGTTCCGTTGCTCGGGCGTTGTCCCAACGACGCAAACCAACTGTGGTACCCAGCGAGACGACCAAAATTATCGCGGCCGCAGACGCCGCGAGCTGCGGCATCGAGAGTTCCCAGCTGCGACTCATCCAGCCGGACCAGAAGCTCTTGGCTGGCGGTCGAGTGGACGCCACCTTGGCTGCTAGCTGCGTTTCCGCTTCAATCACGTTGCGAATGCGAAGCCACAGGGCATCCGCGTTGGGTGGCGCGCTGTATTCTCCGCGATGATTCCGGCAAAAGGTAACGATTGATTCGAGGTCGTTGCGCACATCGGCGCAAGCGAGACATTCTTCCAGGTGCAAACTTAGCGTTGTTTCATCTTCGCGGCTCAGCCCACCATCGACCAGGTCGCCGATTAGGTCTTGACACTTTTCGCAGTTCATTGTCTTACAACCTCTGACCTACCACGCGAATGCCAATGAACTCCGACTACTTCCTGCGTGGTGTTTTGGTTCCGAGCAATCTAAAGGGGAGACTGCATTCAAGTTCATCCTTTGGCGAGAGCGTCGTCAAGAAACTCACTCCGGTTTGCGCCGTTCAGGTGTCCTTGGAGCCTGGAAGGGAAACCTGGCAAGCGTTCTTGGAAGCTACTCCTTCACCTTCTGTTGCCTGAGCAGGCCCCGTAACTTCATTCGCGCCTTGTGCAGTTGTGACTTCGAGGTCCCAACCGAGCAGCCGAGCATACGCGCAATCTCTTCGTGTTCGTGTCCTTCAATGTCGTGAAGGGTGAAGACCGTACGATACCCGGGTGGCAATTGCGAGATGGCTTTGTCGAGCGCTATGCGGTCAACAACCGGCATTGCGTTGGGGTTCTCAGTGCCTTTGACTATCTGTATCGGGGTCTCACCGTCCTCGGTGGTCTGTTCCATCTTGACTCCGCGTTTGCGGAAGTGCATCAAGACCTGATTAACAGTTAGCCGATGCAGCCAGGTGGTAAAGGCCGACTCGCCACGAAAGCTTCCAATTTTTCTAAAGAGCTGAATAAAGACCTCTTGTGCCAGGTCTTCAGCCTCCGAGACGTTACCCATCATCCGCAAACAAAGCGAGTAAACCCGACGATTATGGCGCTGGTAGAGTTCCTCGAAGGCTCCCATATCGCCTTGCGCAGCTCTCTGTGTCAGGCCGTAATCGGTTACAGGTTGTGTCTCGGTTTCGGCTGCGGTCACGTGTTCGTCTATTTGGGCAAGCGACGAAGGAATTAGTCTCCTTACTGCTTGTTCTTCACGACTATCACGTTTCCGCCCTATTTCAAGGGAGCGGTACCTATTCTCACGAATTCCCGCTGCGGGAATTGAGAGGTTATCAGATACCCTCGACGCGGGTGTGATGCCGCGCTTAGAGCGCGTCGTTGCCTTTCCCCGGCTAAAAGTTACTGGTTTTCTGCAGCCGCATCAATACGTTCGCCTTCGGCCTTGCTCACGTCCAATAAGTGCGGTCCAGGGAGCGGTAACCCACTGCTTCAGCCACGTGAACGGATCGGATCTCCTCAGAACCCTCAAGATCTGCAATTGTGCGGCTTACTTTCAGAATACGGTCATAAGCGCGCGCTGACAAGCCCAACCGCGTCATCGCCCGCTCGAGCATCTGTTCGCTGTCGGAGTCAATGCGGCAATGACGCCGGATCATCCGCGGGGTCATGGCAGCGTTTGAAAATATCTTTTCGCCTTCGAGGCGTTTTCGCTGACGTTCTCTGGCATGAATAACCCGCTCGCGAATTTCCGCGGAGCTTTCTGCTCCAGGTGCCGGGTCGCCTGTCAACTCGCGAAACTTCACAGCTGGCACGTCGACGTGAATATCAATTCGGTCAAGCAACGGCCCGGAGATGCGGCCGACATAACGTTGAATCTGCAGCGGGGTGCAGCGACATTCTCGCGTAGGATCGTTCCAGAAACCACAAGGACAGGGATTCATAGCCGCCGCCAACATGAACGAAGCGGGAAAAGTAAGGGACATTGAGGCCCGGCTAATGGTTACCTTCTGATCTTCGAGAGGCTGGCGCAGTACTTCCAACACGCTGCGATCAAATTCGGGCAGCTCGTCCAGAAACAACACACCCTGATGCGCCAGAGAGACCTCGCCGGGACGCGGAACGGCACCCCCACCAATCAATCCGGCGTCGCTGATTGTGTGATGAGGGGAACGAAAAGGGCGTTCTGCCACCAGTCCGGCGCGGCCCGTCATCCCCGCTACCGAATGAATCTTCGTTAACTCCAACGCTGCTTCAAATTCCAACGGCGGGAGAATTGTTGGGAGCCGCTTTGCCAGCATTGTCTTGCCTGAGCCTGGAGGACCGATAAGGAGGATGTTGTGTGAGCCCGCGCTGGAAACCTCCAGCGCGCGCTTTGCAGAAAGCTGTCCCCGCACCTCACGAAAGTCCACATTGTAGTGATCGGACTGTATCAGAATCGCTGCTGGATCGATTTTCAGTGGCTCAGGAGGATCCGCGGACCGCAGAGCTGCCACCAGCTCCACCGCGCTTCTCAAATCTGCGACAGGGTAAACATTCACGCCCGCGACAACGGCAGCCTCTTTCGCATTCTCATCGGGAAGAATCACGTGTTCGATTGCAGCTTCACGCGCCAGGATGGCAATCGGAAGCGCCCCTTTGATTGGACGTACTCGACCATCGAGGGAAAGCTCGCCGACGCACAGCACATGAATGAGGCTGTTTTCTTCCGCCAGGTCACCGTTGGCCCCCAAGAGACCAAGGGCAATAGGCAGATCGAAACTCGCGCCCTCCTTCCTTACATCAGCGGGTGCCAGATTAATTGTGATTTTTTGAAAGGGAAAGAAGAACGCGCAGTTGCAGATCGCGGCGCGAATGCGTTCGCGCGATTCGCGTACCGCGGCATCGGGCAACCCAACGATAGTAACCGACAGATTGTCCGACTCACCTCGCGCGGGAGTCAGATCGACTTCGATGTCAACGAGATCTGCATCAATACCGTAAACGGCTGCCGAGAGTGTGCGAAAGAGCATGTGAGGGCTCCTGTGAGGATGAGATGGGAGAAATAGGTACCATGAATTCTCGGTGAAAAGAATCGAGCGCGCTTTGCGAGTTGGATCGAAAGCGCGCTCATTTATTAGTTATAGCACGTCGAACCAAAGGGGACGCGCTGACAACGAAATCTATCGACGTCGTGAGGGGGCAGCACCTGTCGCCGGCAACTTAATCTCCTGGCCGGCGCGCAACTCCAATTCCGGTGTCATGCCATTCAACCGCGCTATTTCATTGGCATCCAGATTACGGGCCGCCGCGATCCGCGAGATGGTGTCGCCTTTCCGAGCTCGAATCTTCGTCAATCCCGCAGCAGCCAGCTCATTTGTGCTCGGCTTTGCACGCCGCCAGCTCGTCAAGCGAACTGAATTTCTCGGCACTACCAACTTCGTGGTCGATTTCAGATCCACGCCGCTGTTCATCGCCTGTAGTTGAGCAACGCTGACGCCGGTGCGGTTGGCAACGTTCTGTAAGTCTTCTCCAGGCGCAACTGAGATCACGCGAGCAGAGTCGCGTCGGTCTCCAGGAATTCGCTGGAGCACGGCGACAAACTGTTTGGCTTTTCCTGCCGGAACACGAACGGTATAAGCCTCGCCTCTGGGTGTGACGTCCCGCTTCAATTCCGGGTTGATCCCCCGGATATGATCGATGCTTGAGTCGGTCGCTTCGGCTACTAACTGCAAGCTAGTGGCTGTCGACACTTGCACCCTGTCATAAGACAACGGAGGTTCATGACGTATACCCTTGAAGCCGTATTTCGCAGGATTTTTCGCGATTATGATCGTGGCCAGGATGTTAGGAACATAATTACGAGTTTCCTGGGCAATGTAAGGATAGATAGCCCAAAAACTCTTACTACCCGCGCGAGCAATCGCGCGGTCGACATTCCCGGCGCCGGTGTTGTAGGCGGCCATCGCCAATTCCCAATCACCTTTGTAGTGCGCGGCAAGAGTCCTTAAATATCGGGCTGAGGCTACGGTCGCCTGCTCGAAGCTATTACGTTCATCGATCCAGGCTGTTTGCCGCAGACCGTACTCGCGCCCCGTGCCCGGAATGAACTGCCACAATCCGGAAGCTGCGGCCCATGACATCGCCTTTGGCTTCCAGGCGCTTTCGACCTGACCCAACCAGGTGATATCAACAGGCACGCCTTCCTTGGCAAAGGTCTGACGCGCGAGCTTCATGTACTGGCCTGAGCGCCGCAGTCCCGACTCCATCGTGGCGCGACCCCGGCCCTGATAAAAATTGATGTATTGCTGAATTAAGGGATTTATGGTGAATGCAAAGTTGACATTGTGCTTCGCTTGCTCGAGTGCCACCACGTCTGCACCGGAAACGTTCTGCTCGTCAGGCGTTAGTACAAGTTTGCTGAGCTCATCGAGCGGGGAAGGCTCAAACCTCTGCTGGAGAAATCCAACCTGCGGAGGAGGGTTTTTTTGAGGCGGGGATTGAACGTTCTGCGCCACAAGCTCCGAGACACTCGCCTGCGTAGCTCCGCGACCAAGCGGAACCTCTTCCCGATATATTCGCTCAACCAATTCCAGATAAAAAGTCTGGAGTCGCTGACTGGCGCGAACATCAAGACCTGATTCAAGAATAGCGTCAACTGCCCTGTCGAATTCATCCCGAGCTTGCTCGCGCTTATTGTCTTCGAGATTAAGCCGGCCTTTGCGGAAATGGTCCTCAGCCCTTGAAATGATCTGGGAGACACGTGGATCTGATTTCTCCACCTCTGTTTGAATAGTACGAGCGGATGAACCGGCTGGTATCTGTCCAAAAATGCTGGCCGCAGGGGCAACAAGCACGGTAAATAATGCCACGCGCCCTATCAAATGAGGAAAGCTTGTTAAGGTCAAATCGTCCTTCTCCTTCACCAGGAATAGTGCGAACTCCGAGCGGCTGTCTGGGTCGAACTCGCCCGATTCGAAATTTTTGCGAGTTAACTAAAGGCTCCATTAGCGTGTTGGACACTACGGAAGCTCTGCGAAAGCGGAGCCGAAACCCGACCCCGAGGTTATCACACGGTTTTCCGGGGTGTCAAACAGTAGCTACTTACAAAGAGATTGCCAAACGGTGAAATTCTCCACCCGAAAAGTCGCGAATAACAGATGCATTTGACCGCGCGTCAGGTTGCGCTCAGAGGCAACAAGTGTGCGATTTCGCCTGACGTCTCGCCGGTGCCCCACCTTAAACGGCGAATGGCCCCGCCTAGTTCCTTTAAGGTATTGAATGGGAGCAAAAGAAGAGCTTCTCATACGTCTACCAGTGAGCAGTCTGGCGCGCGTCTAAAACTCAAAAGACCGCCCAGGAAGGAGCGGTCTTTTCGTTTTCCAGGTCTGCATTAGCAGGCTAGCTAGGCACTGCGACCCGAAGCCGCTTGAGGCACACGTTGAGGCCTCCCTCCCGTGCTGACTGGCGGTACGACTTTCTCCTTCAATGCTTCGCGAAAAACCTGGCGCATGTTGTCTACAAATACAAACCGTATGTCTTTGAATAGCTCCTTCGGAATTTCGTCCAAGTCTCGACGGTTCTGTTGGGGAAGAATAATGGTAGACACCCGCGCGCGTCGTGCAGCGAGGACCTTTTCCTTAACTCCTCCAACAGGCAGGACATTGCCTCGGAGTGTAATTTCTCCGGTCATGGCAACGCTTTTTAGCACCGGTCGCAAAGAAAGCGCCGATACCATCGCCGTTGCCAACGTGATGCCCGCCGAAGGCCCATCCTTTGGAATGGCGCCTTCCGGAATGTGAATATGAAGATCGTAATTAGAAAAGTCCTCGTCGCTAATCTCGAGTTCCTTCGCGCGTGATTTCGCGTACGAATAGGCCGCCTGTGCTGATTCACGCATCACTTCCCCAAGCTGCCCGGTGAGTACCAGGTTGCCCTTCCCTTTCACGCGGAGGGCTTCAATGAAAAGCACATCACCGCCCACTGCCGTCCAGGCCAACCCGGTGGCCACGCCGATCTGATCCTTTTTGAGTACTTCTTCAGGAATAGTCTTCGGGGCACCCAGAAACTCGTGAAGATTCTTGAGCGAAACCCTAACCGCTCCCTTATGACCCTCAGCGATGCGCCTCGCCACCTTGCGACAAATTCTTCCTATCTCTCGCTCCAACTGCCGCAATCCGGCTTCCTGAGTGTACTGCTGGACGATTGCAGTGAGCGCAGTCTTGGAAATATGCAGGTCGCGCGAAGTGATGCCGTTTTCTTCCGTCTGTTTCGGCAGCAGATGTCGTAACGCGATCTCGATCTTTTCTTCCTCCGTGTAGCCTGCGAGACGGATAACTTCCTGGCGATCGCGCAGGGCTGGTTGAATAGTGTCCAGCACGTTTGCTGTCGTCATGAAAATCACGTTCGACAAATCAAAAGTTACGCCCAGGTAATTGTCTCGAAAACTGTTGTTCTGCTCAGGATCGAGTACTTCCAGCAAAGCTGAGGACGGGTCGCCACGAAAATCCGCTCCGACCTTGTCGATCTCGTCGAGCATGATGAGGGGATTGTTAGTGCCTGCCTGCTGAATCGCCTGAATGACGCGACCGGGCATAGCACCGACATACGTCCTGCGGTGACCGCGGATCTCAGCTTCATCGTGAACACCGCCTAACGAGAGGCGAACAAACTTTCGTTCAAGCACTCGCGCGATGGAACGCCCCAGCGAAGTCTTTCCGACGCCGGGAGGGCCAACCAGACAAAGAATGGGGCCTTTTGGCTTTTCCTTAAGCTTGCGCACTGCGAGGGCTTCGACAATCCGATCTTTGACCTTCTCCAGGCCATAATGATCTTCGTTCAGAATCTGCTCGGCCTTTCGCAGATCGAGATTATCCGTGGACGATTTTGACCACGGAAGCTCGGTCATGATTTCCATCCAATTTCGCAGCGTTGCGGTTTCGGCCGCGTCCGGATGCATTCGTTCAAGTTTCTTTAGCTGCCGCGAAGCCTCGTCCTCGGCAGGTTTGGGCATGCCTGCGGCCTCGATCTTTTCCCTGAACTGGGCAATCTCTTCAGCCAGCTCATTGCCCTCGCCCAACTCGGTTTGGATGGCCTTCATCTGCTGCCGCAGGTAAAACTCCCGCTGAGATCGATCAATATCAGAACGTGCCTGAGTATTGATCTCCTGTTGTACCGTCAGAACCTCGATTTCTTTATTGAGCAACTCATTTACGCGGCGCAAACGCGCAGATGTATCGGCTATGTCAAGCACAGACTGAGCGTCTTCAACTTTTAGTTCGAGATTCGAGGCCGAGAGGTCGGCAAGGCGTCCGGCGTCGTCGAGGTTGGCTATGATGGCCAAAACCTCGGGCGAAATATTTTTCCCAAGATTGATCGCTTTTTCCATGGACGCGCGGACATTTCTAATCAGCGCCTCAACTTCGAGAGACCGCTCGGGAGAAAGTACTTCCTGCATCACGTGAACACGGGAGCGGATGTGGGGGCCATTCGTGTCAACCGATTCTATTTCGGCGCGGGCGAGACCCTGCACGAGTATACGAATGCGTCCGTCAGGCAACTTGAGCATGCGCATGATGACGGCCGCGGTCCCCACCTTGTAAAGATCGTCGGCGGAGGGTTCCTCCTTGTCGAGGTCTTTCTGAGAGGCGAGCAGAATCATTCGATTCTCACCCAGCGCCTCGTCAACCGCGCGAATAGACTTTTCTCGCGAGACGAATAGCGGCACGATCATGAAGGGATAGATAACGATATCGCGAAGCGGCAAGACTGGCAGTTCGCTTGGTATTTGCAACTGCTGCTCGCTGTCCGTAGTTTCGATGCCCTCGGTAATGTCTGCTTCTTTAATAATTGCCATAAAGTGATTCTACTTGATCTGCGTCTAGAAGTTTCGATTATTGCCTGAAACTGTTGTCACTCTTCAGCTGTTTCTTTTACTGCAAGTTTAAATTCGGCGCCGCGGCGATCTTCGATCTTGGGCAAACGAATGAGCAGTATGCCCTTTTCGAGCTGTGCCGTTGCGTCTCGAACGCTGACCGTCCAGCGCAGCGGAACGATCCGGCTGAATCTGCCGTAACTTCGTTCGGAACAAAAATGCGAAATGATACGGTTGCGTGGCACACGTCTTTTCTTCTCGCCCCAAATCCGCAATTGCGTGTTCGCCAAGCCAATATGAATCTGATCCGCCTTTAGGCCTGGAAGTTCTGCACGAATGTAAATAGCGTCGTTCGCCTCACAAAGATCGACTGGGGGGGCCCAGGCGCCCGAAGCCAGTGGATCCTCTGCCACAGTAGCCTCCTGCAAGGCCGCAAACAGCCGGCCGACGCGATCGCGCAGACGTTGCAATTCGAGGCGTTCCAGCCCGGTTGTGCGAATGGGCTTGATCATCTAGTTCGGATAGCCTGCTTCCAGGCAGCCGGGGTTGCCTTACCCTTTCTTGGCCCCAGGGCCACTAGCGCGAGTTCGCACCAGATGCTTCAGTTCGGTCATGAATTCCGAAACGTCTTCAAACTCCAGATAGACTGAAGCGAAGCGAACGTAGGCAACTTTGTCAAGCTCTTTCAACCGACGCATGATCATTTCCCCTATCTTGCTTGTCGGCCGCTCCCGTTCGGAAGATTCCTGTACATATTTCTCGATTGCATTAACGATGGCGTCGAGTTTCGACGATGGGACAGGACGTTTTTCGCAGGCCCGCAGCAATCCTGCCATCACTTTGTTGCGATCAAATGTCTCCCGCCGTCCGTCCTTCTTAACAACCATGTAGGGTATCTCATCAATGCGCTCGTAGGACGTAAACCGGCGTTCGCAACGCAAGCATTCACGCCGCCGCCGAATTGCCTCACCTTCGCGAGACTCGCGCGAGTCAACCACTTTGTCTTCCAGATAGCCGCAGAAGGGACACTTCATAAGTCGCAAACCTCACGAGGAGAATCTTACCGAAGCTGTGCCGACCAAGATCATTCGCTGGTGGTGACGGTTTCACGTTGCTGCTTCATGAGCAATACGTCAGGCTTAATAATTTCATCGTCCACGGCATGTTCGACAGCTTCAGGAGACATCAGGGATCGAAGCCGGGTCAGATTAATGTCACCGCGCACAAAGTAAAAAAAGCCGAAGACTACGGCTGGTCCGAAATCAACGACGTGCATCACGATGGAGACGGCGGCGGCCGTCTCGCGGGTCACTCCCAGGAAAATAAGGCCCGCAGCCGTGGCTGCGTGAAATGCACCGGCGGCTCCGCCGGGCGTTGGAACCAGTGATCCCACCAGCGACCAACCAAGAATAAAGATAGCCTCACTGATTCCGAAGCGAAGTCCGAACGCGCGCAAGACCAGCCAGTTAGCGAGTGTGATTCCGGCCCACACCATTGCTGTCCAGGCTATCGTGATAGCAAGCTCACGTGCATCCACCAACACTCTCAAAGATTTGGCCAGTTGCTCAAGAATGCTAATAAGAGCGCGTCTGAGGCGCACCGGCATAAACCTCAGGCGATCCAGCCGTTTTTCTAACGAACCAATAATGCTTTTTGACCTTCTTCTAAACCAGGTCAGCCCGGCAACTGCTGCAATGGATAGGACTAGCAGAACAATCCCCGCGATTCGAACTCGCGAGAATTCCGCTCCCACGTTGGTTGGCGGCGTGAACCACAAGAGATTCACAGCAAAGAGGACCACCACAGCCATCATGTCGTATACCCGTTCCACCATAATGGTCACAAAGGAACTACTGGCTCGCACCCGCGGATCACGCATAGGCAAAACAGCCGGACGAACTACCTCGCCCATGCGCCCCATTAGGAACACAGCGCCAAATCCAACTGTAGTTGCAGCAAAAAGGTGACTAAGGCTGGTCGGGCCGAGCGGAGCAAGGAGTGCGCCCCAACGGTAGGCCCGGAAGAGATAGGCAAGACAAATAACCAGCACCGCCAACCCAAGCAAGTATCGATTGGACTGGCTTACTGCTAATCGTACCCCCCCCCAATCGAGTTGCCGCCCAAACCACCAGAGAATGCCAACGGCGAGAGCACAAAGTGCGCCAAACTCAATATATTTGCGCGATGATGACTTCAACTTGATCGAATGCTCCGCTGGCAGGCGTAGAAGAAACTTGACTTCGGTAGAAAGCAAACCACAAGATATGGGGCCGCCGAGAGAGGCTACTACAGTTTCCCATTAGGCGGCAAGAATGGCTAAAGACCTTCACGTATTTAAATAATGGGTTTTCTGCTGGAAGGAACTTTGCACCCGGATTGGGTTAAGGGCTCATCTCCTTTGCCGGAACTTTCGCTCCCGAGCCTTCGTAACCGCTCTCGACAAGGGAGTTTTCCACCTTGCCGGACAAGAGTTAGACTTAAACATCAGTCATAGCCGGAGAAGACATCAGGTGGGGGCTGCAAGAACGTTGGCTGCCAACCAAGGAGCCGAATTGATTCGCAGGTGTCGCGCTGGAGATGGTGCGGCATGGGAGGAGATTGTCCAGAGTTACTCCCGACGTATATACAATCTTGCGTACCGTTTTACTTCCCGCGCCGACGCCGCGGAAGACCTAACTCAAGAAGTCTTTGTTCGGGTTTATCGCTCGCTGGGTCAATACGATTCGAAACAAGGTGACCTGCAAAACTGGCTCATGAGGCTGGCCCGGAATCTCATCATTGATGACTATAGAAAACGACAACGGACTCCACACGACAATCATGCGGACGATCTCGCTGATCACAGTTACCATCTCCACACCCCAAGCCGCTCGGTGCAACAGGAAATTGAACGCCGCGAACTCGGCGCGCAGGTTCAGGCAGGCATTGACAAGCTCTCACCCGATCTACGCACCTGCGTCATTCTGCGGGACATAGAGGAGTTGAGTTACCAAGAGATTGTTGATCTTTTAAGGATCCCCGAAGGGACGGTTAAGTCTCGTATCAACCGAGGCCGCGTCGAGTTGGCCAAGATACTGCGGCGGATGAAGGTGGTGGCAATGAGCCGGGCCTAGTCAGAAAGGTACTGCTCGCACGCGGAGCGCTGAGCGGTCCATGGATTAAGTACGAACGATAGAGGGGTGGAAGAGAGAACATAATGCTTTGTACAGATTTTGAGAACCTACTGAGTGATTACCTCGAGGGAATACTCGACCCTGCTGCGCATAGGGCGTTTTCAGAGCATGCGCTACGCTGCCCTGTTTGCCATCAGACCTTGAGCGAAGTCAAAGACACGATGCATGCGTGCCGGGTTGCGGCCGTGCCGCAACCGACTCAAGAGCTCGAAGCGCGCATCCTGAAAAAGACGATGCCGGAAGCGGCAATGAGTTGCCAAGAGTTTGAGGAATCTCTCACGGATTACCTGGATGGATTTCTACCTGCGCCCTTCTACCATCGTTGGGAGCGTCATGCTGCTCTTTGCGATCGCTGCACTGAGCTTCCCGGCGAAGTAGTTCGCTCGATAGGCGCCTGTTACACCTATATCAACGAAGAAATGCCAGTACCGGCTGGTCTGAACGAAAGAATCCTGCAGGCCACAATCGGCACCCTAAAGGCGGAGGAGGTTCGCGCCCCCTGGTCTGCCCGATTGGCATCGCAACTTCGGATCTGGCTTGACCCGATTGTTTCCCCACAACTTGCAACGGTTGCAACCATGTTGCTGGTCGCAGTGTTTGTGCTCACTAATACCGTTTCAGCCGATGGTTCGATTAGCGGCGTTTATCGTGCAAGTCTGCGTCTGGCGGAGCAAAGCTATTCGGGCGGATCAGAAGGCGGCATCAAGGGGTTTACGAACGGCCTCAAGGGCCTCGTAGGCGGTCAGGGTCAGAACCCTAAAAATCATTCGGACCAGGAGCAAAAACCTGCTGAGCAGAAGCCGCAGTCAAAACAGGAAGCCGCAGGCAACGGTAATGGTGAGAAGAAACGTTGAACGGGTGGCAAGAATCAGTCACTTAAGATGATGTACTGTACCTATCATCAGAAGAATCCGGCCGTGGTTCAGTGCAATCGCTGTGCTCGGCCGTTATGTGCCGCCTGCGATCACCGTATTCGTGGTTTCCCGTTCTGCCAGGACTGCATTGTGGCGGGAGTTGAGTTCCTGCGACAGCATTCACGGGCTGACGCCTCTCAGGTGATTAGACGTCGAAGCTCGCCCTTCGTGGCTACCCTATTGTCGTTTGTTCCGGGCTTGGGCGCGGCTTATAACGGCCAAACATCGAAAGCGGTTGTTCACTTTGCAATCTTCGCCAGCTTTTTCCAGATGGCAGTCATTACGCAGGGAGTACTCTTCTTCATTCTCGGAGTTTTGGGCACCTGGTTGTTTGCGGCGGTTGATGCTTGCCGTACGGCTCAGTTGATGCGGGCGGGTTTGACCCCCGAAACTGAAGAGGATGTCATAGCGCGCAGACTCTACGGAAACCCTTTTGCCTGGGGTCTGACCTTGATCGTTATTGGAAGTGTTTTTCTTCTCCACACGCTCTTAGGAGTGCAGTTACCGATTCGGGAGTTGCTGCCAGTTGCTTTGGTAGCCCTGGGTGCTTACATGCTGTTTGACTACATCCGCAGGCGTAAGTCGTCGGACCGGGTGGTGCGATTCGATTCGCGAATGCCTCCCCCATCTGTCGTATTGACTGGCACGCTTGAATCGCGTTTTCGGACTGGAGAGACGACTAAGTTGTCGCGCAGACAGATCGAAACTGCGTCTTTTGAGCGAAGGTCTTGAGTTACACGAAAATAAGGACTAAATCATGGCGAGCTTATTAGGGATTTTTGCGAGGCTAGGCGGGATCGCCGCGCTCATACTTTTGGTTGTCACTCTGCTCAGTCAACTTATTACTCTTGTAGGGTTTTTGCTGGTCGCGGTAAAAGTTGCAATCGTTGTTATTTTCGTCGCGGTAGTCATATTGATCCTTCTAGCCATACTTCGTGATCGTTCCCGACGTCGAAGAGAAGCTGACAATTTTTAGCTCGCTGCTTTTCTGCCCCTCGCCTTTCTAATCGACCCACCTCACAGATTCTTGCATAAGCTTTTGGAAAACTGGTCGGATTTGCAATGGTCCGTACCGGTGTGATAGGGTCACGCTTCTTTGCAGCACCGGCAGTATGGACACCGCCTTTAACACGGGAGGTTTGATTCATCCGCTGCAAAACTTCAAGCAGGTAAAGACCCCCTTAAGAATAATTAACCTGCACAGTCTAACGTGTACACGACTGTGCCTTTGCTATTTGTACACGCAGCTTCCAGATTCTGCGTTGGTGCATTGTGGAGAAGCAAGATGGCCAGAGACGACCGATTTTATACTCTTATTATTCCTCGCACTTCCCGTTCCCGAGCTCGAATCAGACGCATTTGCGTTGAAAAGAAGTGGCTCAAACTCTTTGCACTGGTCTCGGCTATCCTCTTCTGCGGCTGTTCCTATGGGTTTTACGGACTGACGCAACAAGCCCAGCATTTCCGCATTGAGGTTGAAAACCAACGTCTTAGAGCTGAAAACGAAAGGCAAAGACTGGAATTGAATGAATTAAGTAGTCGTGTTGAGGCCGTGGAAGACACATCCCGTAAACTTGCCGAGAAATCTGGAGTTGTTCAAGAGAACGCCTACTCACCAGGCACAGGCGGACCGGCGGTGCTCCTGGAGCCTGACAGTCTGCCGGCGCTGGAAGAAAAAATGACTCATCTCGAAAAAGACCTGCACGCTTATGAAGCAGTGATGCGGGGACGTGGGTATACTCCTTCCGTCTGGCCGGTCGTAGGCAAACTCGAAAGTGCGTTCGGGGGCCGCAGGAATCCTTTTGGTGGGGGCTCTTACGAATTTCACACCGGCCAGGATATTGATGCGCCTTGGGGTGCGGCGGTAATCGCCGGTGCGACCGGTAAAGTAAGTTTTGTCGGCTGGCAGAATGGTTACGGCCAACTTGTTGTCATCGATCATGGTGGCGGTTTAACTACTCGTTACGGCCATCTTTCTCACATTGCGGTCTCGCAGGGAACAACTGTGAGGCGGGGCGAATTCGTTGGGAAAGTTGGTTCGACCGGGCGCTCCACTGGCCCTCACCTCCATTACGAGGTACGCATAAACGACCAGCCAGTGAATCCTTTGCAATACCTGTTCACAACCGGGTCGGAATCACAAATTGAGCGCTAAACCGAAGCATCTTCGGAAGCCTGTAACCTCAGCAGGCTCGTATTTTAAGCCCGAGATATGCTTGACACGCCCGAGAAGTTTCGCTTAGTATGCGCCGACGTTCAATGCAGGGTTTTCCTTTGATTTAGCCCCAGCATTTCCGATCTGCCAGCTTTACAGTAATGAGTTTTCGATTTCGTCCCCGTAGTGTATGCATGATGGAATTGCGCTCCCGCGCCTTCCACCATGCATTTTTGTTGGATGTGTGTTTCCGTAACGCCCGTTCAAAAGCGTGACCGGTCACAAAGCATTAACCTCAGGTCGGTGCGAACTAGTGCGGAATTCAGCCTTGGGGCTTTGAACAAATCCGAGACTGAAACCTGGACTACTCGCCCCCGTTTTACCGAATCGTTAGGAGGATTCGTTGTATGTCTAGAATAACCGGTAAGGTCAAGTGGTTTAA
>JACDCK010000033.1 GCA_013817595.1 Pyrinomonadaceae bacterium
GTTGGCAATGTTTCCACCGAGCGTGCCGCGGTTCTGAATTGCCAGGCCACCCGTTTCGCTTGCGGCCTGGCAAAGCATGGGAAACTCCGCGCGCAAAACGGGATGCGACTGAATCTCGGTGTAGGTTGTCAGGGCGCCGATGGTTACCTGAGCGTTGGCCACCTCGATCCCGCGTAGCTCTTTCAGGTGCCAGATGTTCAGGTAGTTTCTGTGGGCGAGCTTGCCGGCTTCGAGCAGCACCATTAGATCAGTGCCCCCGGCGAAGGGCCTCCAGACCCCGGGCTCGCTCCCGAATAGTTCGAGAGCGTCAAGGAGATTCTGCGAGGTCACCATTTGATATGAGGGCAGATAGGCTCTCATTTAGTTTCGCGTTTGTGAGATTCTGGAATGGTGCTGGTGGCGTTCTTGACCTCGATCTTTCTTGCCTCTTCTCCAACGATTTTTGCTGCCGCCAGCGACAAACAAAGTCTGCGTAGCTGCGACACTCGCTTAAGACGAGTCGTAACCGCCGCGGACGACATGTCAACTTTCAGCACTAGAGTCTCCAGCTTGCAGGGCTTTAATATCGTCCCGATCCTGTCCGTTGCCTCGTAACTTTTTTAGCGAGATCAGGCCGCTGCGCGAGACAACTGACAGTTTTCCGCCTTCCCAATTCGCTATAGTTCGCGACTCCCATATTGAAACAATCTCGGGTGTTACCAGCAGCAGATCCAGGGAGAGAAGATCGCCCGACTCCGGGTCGATCTTTGAAACCCGCCTTATCTCAATTACGCCATTCGCGAAGCTCAAATCCTTTCCGCGAATGTTGTAACCGAGCGTGAGCGCGACGGGCAACAACTTTTCCAGTGATTCAGAAAGGATCAACATGTCGATGTCGATAGTCGAGCGCGGACGCGCATGAATGGCCATGGCCAATCCGCCGCACAACGCATAATTGATTTCATGCTCATCGAGCATACCGATCAGCTTACGAAGCTCGTCGTATAAATCGAGCTCAGGCATCAATCTGTTTCCCGCAGGCGTGTACCACTGATTCGAAGATTTTCATGTATCCAGTGCAGCGACAGAGATTCCCTGCTAGCCCCGTGCGAATATCCGTCTCAGAGGGATTAGGATTGCGCTCGAGCAGATCCACTGCGGCTAACACCATGCCCGGCGTGCAGATCCCGCATTGCGCTCCCCCGTACTCGATGAAAGCCTGTTGCACAGCATGCAATTGGTCAGCGTCGGCAACGCCTTCGATCGTTTTGATCGATGCGCCTTCGACTTGCGCCATCGGCACCAGGCAACTGTTTACGATCTGACCGTTAATGAAGACTGAACACGCGCCGCACTCACCCTCGCCGCAGCCTTCCTTGGTCCCAGTCAGCTGCAACTGGTCGCGCAGCACATCAAGCAGGCGCTCCATGGGGTAGGCCCACAGAATAGCCGGTTCACCATTGACTATGCAGTGTACTTTGGCTTTCTGACTGGTTGGTTTGCTCATCGCTTAGGATAGTTAGCAGAGGTTATCGTGCTAGTCTAAGAATCGCAAAGTGGTCGAGCGGATTCAGTAGTTACCTTGAAGTGCCAATCGTCAGCGATCGAAGCCCTCATTCAGAGATCTAAGCTCCCGGACCTTCTTGCTCCGCCACCTTATCGAAGCATAATATGTAACCATGCTTGATTGGGTTAACTGTCCAGAAGTCGAGCGCACCAACGAGAAAGTAAGCGGCGCTTGGGTGTTCAAGGGCACTCGTGTTCCCGTAAGGGCCTTGTTCGAGAACCTCGAAGCTAGCGCAAGTATCGAAGAATTCTTGGAATGGTTTCCCGGGGTCAAGCTGGAACAAGTCGTCGCTGTGCTCACCCATGCTGAGCAAAGTCTAACTGAAGCGTAAGCCAGTCGAACCCGCCGGCTCCGGAATGAGAATTCTCTTCGACCAGGGCACTCCCGTGCCTCTTAAGAATGCCCTTGCGAAGCACGATGTGAAAACTGTATTCGAAATGGGCTGGGCTGACATGGAAAACGGCGCGCTTCTCAGAATCGCCGAAGACTCTTTCTCGGTATTCATCACGACAGATCAAACAGCTTCGCTATCAGCAGAACCTTGCCGGAAGAAAACTCGCCATTCTTGTGCTTGGAACGACAAGCTGGCCACGCATTAGAGAACAGCTCTCAAAAGTTACGGAAGTCGTCGAGGAGATGATCGCAGGCGCCTATCGTGAGATTGGCTTCGACCGCTGAGTTGTCCTTCAGGCCGAACGACTCAACAGATCAGTGATTCCATCAGCGCCTCCGGCATTAGCGGCACATGACTGATGCGCACTCCCGTGGCGTTCTCAATAGCGCTGAGAATTGCCGGTGCGGCCCCGTCCATCGGCAGCTCACCAATCCCTTTTGCACCGGCCGGTCCGTAGGCGTACGGGTTCTCTTCAAAGTAAACCCGAATCGGAGGAATGTCGGCCGGAGTGGGAATGATGTAGTTGGTCATCTGATTATTTGCCATGCGGCCGTTTGCCCACACCACGTTCTCAAAAAGCGTGAATCCAATCGCTTGCGCTACGCCACCTTCAATCTGTCCGGCTGCAAGAACGGGATTGATAACTTTGCCAACTTCCTGCACCGCCACGAAATCCTGCACGTGAGCTTCATAGGTAAGCAGGTCGACTGTGACTTCCGCCACGTAAACGGCCCAGGCGTAGGTGCCATAGGCGTCGCCCTGATACTTCTCATCGTCCCAGAAGACATTCGGAGGCGGCTGGTATTTGCTGTACGACTTCAGCGGCCCGTGAGCCTTAATGTATTCGGCGCATGCTCTTTGAAATTCTGAGCGCGTGTAGCCTTCCTTCAGATGCACAGTCGCGATCAATGTCTGCTTTAAACCGAGCACTGCTGACTCGACCAGCTTGCCCACCACCATGCAGGTTCGAGACGCGACCGTGGGCCCGCTATTGGGAACGTTCCCGGTATCCGGCTGCGTGACTTCGATCAGGTCGTAGTCCAAGCCCAACGCTTCCGCGGCGATTTGCGCGAAGATCGTATTTGTGCCCTGTCCTATCTCCGTGCTCGCTGCGAGAATCCTTACCCGGCCTTCAGGCGTAGCCTCGGCCCCCACTACGGATGCCAAATAGACTTCACCGGAGCCGGTAAATCCTGCACCATGCATGAACGACGCGAAGCCGATGCCTTTTTTGACGCGGGAGGAAGGATTGTCTGCGGCGAATCTTTCTCTCTTCGCCCGGTAATCTGTTAAATCAAGGGCGCGATCCAGCAACGCCTCCATTTCCACCTTCTCGCGAATCACCTGACTGGTCGCGGTGGTTTGTCCCTCCTGAACGAAGTTTCGACGGCGAAACTCCTCGGGCGTCAACCCAACGGCCTGCGCCACTCTATCCATCTGCCGTTCGAGCGCGAAAATACTCTGCGGCGCGCCGAAACCCCGAAAGGCGCCATGCGGTGGTACGTTGGTCGCAACCGCCTGGCTGCGGATCCGCACGTTCGGACACGAGTAAGGTCCGGCCGCGTGGATCGTCCCACGAGATAGAACCACCGGAGAAAGCGTGCAGTAGGCGCCACCATCGATCACAAAAACAATTTCCATCGCGAGCAGTTTGCCGTCTCTCGTGACTGCCGTTTTATGTCTCGTGCGTGAGGGATGACGCTTGGTGGTGGCCACCATGTCTTCCGCGCGGTCGTAAATAATCTTGACGGGTTTGCCAGACTTCAAGGCCAGCAACCCCGCGTGGCCGGCAATCAGCGAAGGGTACTCTTCCTTGCCGCCAAAGCCGCCACCGGTCTCGGTCTGAATCACACGAACCCTGTCTTCCGGTTGGGCGAAGAGTTTAACCAGCGCTTTGTGCACATAGTAAGGGCACTGCATGGAACCCCAAACCGTTACGCCGTCGCGGGGATTCGCGATGGCCACCATTCCATTGTTTTCGATGTAAAGCTGCTCCTGCGCGCCCGTGTGATACTCCCCTTCGACGATATGATCGGCCCGCCCCCAGACATCGTCCACGTTGCCCTTGTCTACCAGAAAGGATTTGAAAACATTGTCATCTCCCCAGACGATTTCCTTCCTGGCCAGCGAATCTTCCAGCGAGAAGATCGCGGGCAACTCTTCAGTCTCGATGCGCACATTGCGGCGCGCTTCCTCCAGCAGATACTTGTCAGGATGCGCCAGCAGAACTATTGGTTCTTCAGGGTGATTGATATCCTCGCTGGCGAGATAAGGCTGGTCGTTGAGAATCAGTGCGACGTAATTCTCACCGGGAGTGTCTTTAGCGGTGACGATGGTGAATTCCTCCCAAGGAATGTCACCTTCGAACGAAATGTTTTTGATCCGGCCCCGGGCAATCGTGCTGCGCACAGTCGCGCCATGAAGCATTCCCGGAAAAGTTAGATCGTCAACATACAGCGCGGCGCCAGTGACTTTCTTACGCCCCTCCTTGCGGGGAACGGATTTACCGATGAAGTTCATCAGATTCGAATGTATTCAGTCTTAAAGGACGGCTCAAGTCCCGCTAACTTGCAGGTAAGGAAGGCGGACCCTGTCCCCGCTCTTACGCCGAAAATAAAAACCGTTTAGAGTAGCAACTCAATTCATTCTCACCCTCTCTCCAAAGAACCTCAATCTCCCAGGCTGCTGAGTGGCTTTCAAGCTTGAGGCGGGGACAGGGTCCGCCTTCCTTACTTGCAAATCACCTTAGATCATTTTGGGTCTTAACGCAGCCTCTACCGCTCCTCGGTTCCGTAATTGAGTGGCAACCACCGAATACTCTCAAACTAAGTCACTACTGAGTAGTCTCTTCTCATTGACTCCTCGTCCGCATTACCTGATGATTTTTGAGCCTTATTTCACGGTTTGGCGATCACGAGCGGATTCGCTTCCAGTTCCCTCCGGTAGAACACACGCGGGCGTTGGAGCGTTCGTTTCTGAGGGTCGGCAATATTCTGTTCTCCGTCGGTAAAGGCAATCTCCAACCCCACTCCTCGCGTCTCCTTCATCTTCGCTTCCTGCATCTGCGGCACGCGCTCAGTGGCGAAGTCGAGCCACTCTCTCGCGCTCAGCAGTCCATCCTTCGGTTCAATGTCTGCGATCGGCGTCTTAAGTCCTTCCTCAACCAATGCGTAGGTCAATAGTCCGTGACCGAGTTGCGCAGCTTCAAGAGCCGCTTGATAGCTCTGCGCGGCGGTAAGGATGTACATGCCCTTTTCGTAGGCCAGTTGGGCCAAACCTTTGGAATTCATTGGCCCACGGCGTTTCTCTTCCGCTTCGAGCGCCTGCCCCGAGTTGCAGGCATCGATGATCATCAACAGGTGGCCGGCGTCCAGGCCTTCGACCGCTTCCTCCAACTCTATGTCGGAGATGCTGTGCGAGAGTATGCTCTGCAGCCCCGGCTCAGTAAGCTTGGTCCTATCGCCGGTGTAACCCAGGTCATGCGGGATCAGATAGAAGCGTTGCGCCTGGGCCGTGCCGTGACCAGCAAAGTAGATGATGACGGTGTCTTCCGGCTCTGCGCGTTTGACTCGATCGAGAAAGCCCGCCTTCAGACTCGGCGGTTCAGCTGCGCCGGCCAATCGCTTCAGCGCCAACAGTATGTTTGCTTTGGTCGCGTTCTCGTTCAGCAGGGGAACGACTTCAACACGCTCGAACCGCCCAACTTGCGTTTGCCGAACCCGCACTTCATCACCGAAGCTCTGCGCATCAGCCACGGCATACTTCAAGTTGTATTGCGGGTTTGCATATTCATTTAAGCCGACCGCGATAACATAAGCGGTGCCGGCGCGCTTCAGACTGTCCGCGCCCATCAGTGGCAACTGAGCGTCTTTACTCTTGACGTTATCTTTATTGAAAGCGTAGGCCGTCAGCTTGTTCGCCTCGGCAGCGACGGTGATTTCTTCCTCAAGCGTGACGGCGGATTGTCCCTTCAAAACATCGCCGTGCCAGACTTTCACTAACGAACCGTTGCGAAACAGGCGCAGGTCACGCGCCCCGGTGCCCTGCGGATGATCTCGGTCCGCGGGTGCGTCGGTTACATCGATTCTCACCTTTGCCCGGCGTGTAGCTATGCCCGTGGCCGGCGCTGGCTCGCCGGCCAGTGACAATTTAACCACTGGCTGGCGGCGGTCCTTCCGGGAAACATCCTGCGCCACGCGCGGTCGTTTACCGGCGAGGATCTCGCTGAGCAGACCGGGATAGTAGAACTCGTTAAAGAACCATTCGATCGGTGCGACGTTGAAAGTGTCCTGGTTGTAGCGCCAGAGAATCTGGCTCCACGAAACGGGCGTGCCATCGAACAGACCCTGAGGCGTGACTACCATCCACTCGCCGCCTTCGTCGAGAGAGATCAGCGTCGCCAGGTGTTCGCCGGTGTTTGTATCCCACAAGAAGGTGCCACCATCATCGGCAGCCGAGGCGAGCAAACGAGAGTCTGGGCTGAAGTCTATCGACTCGATGTTGGATGTGTGCCCGGTCAGGGTGCGCAACTCGCGCTTGGTCGCAAGGTCCCAGATCCGGATCGTGTTGTCAGTACTACCGGAAGCTAGGAGTCGACCATCCCGACTAAAAGCAACTTCCGTAACGCCCTTGCCATGGCCTTTGAGGGCCCCAACCTCGCTACCACTGGCAACGTCCCAAAGCCGTACCTGACCGATAGCCTCAACTTTCATACTCTTCATGAAATCCTGAGGCTCGCGAGTCGGCTGCTTCTTGGGTTTTTTTCCCTGGTTCATGGCACCGCTCATCATTGCGGCCATATCGAAATTCGACTTCGTCTCGACGCCGCCCGTCGCCAATGTCCGGCCGTCAGGACTGAATGCCAGCGAGGTAACGGTTTGGCCCATGGTACCGGCTGACATCGCGCCCATCATGTTTGTCATCATGGCACTCATATCGGTCATGTTGGGCATTGTTATTGACCCGGGTTTTATTGAGCCAGGATTCATGATGGCGCCGGGGTTGATTGAACCGGGCGTCACTGAGGCGGGATTAGCAAGCGATCCGAAGTTGCCTAATGGTGACGAAGTCAGATCGCGTATCCGGCTGCCTGACTCGGTATCCCAGAGCGAGATTTGGCCCATGGCGCCGAGTGTCGCCATCGTCCGACCATCGGAGTTGAAGCCGGCTTTGGATGCGCCTCCCAAGCCCAGCGCTATCGACCGCAACTCACGCCCTGATTTCACATCCCAGATCTTTAATTGGTTCTCATTGCCCCCCGGATTGATGATCGACGACTGCTGCTGTTGCTCCGGATTTGGCCCATACGTTGTGAGCAGCATGGCCCCATCGGGACTGAAATTGACGCGCTGAATAACGCCCCCACCAGAAGCCGGCGCCAGACGTTGCAATTGTCGCCCGCTTGGTACTTCCAGAATTGTGAGGACATTACTGTTCATGGTGAATGTGGCGAGCAATTTGCCATCAGGGCTGGGCAGGCCGAACATGCCGTCGGAGGGCGCAGCAGTGAGGCGCGAGCCACGACCCGCACGGAGGTCCCAGCGCGTTCGTCCACCCGAAGAGAGCCGAGTGCCGTCGGCGCTGAAGGCGACCTCGTAGGACATGTTAGTGCGTCCGCTCATCTTGACGAGTTGTTTTAAGGTCTCGGTTTCCCAGAGAATCGTCGGCGTACCGAACCCTCCGGTAGCAAGTCTCTTCCCATCCTCACTGAAATTCGTGAAGACACCCACTTGCGAGGCCAGTAAACCACTATGAGGCGCGTTCAATGCCGGCAACTCTCGCAACGTCGCGAGATCCCACAGTTTGACCGTGTAGCCCTCTGCGAATGCCAGCAGGCGACCGTCTCGGCTGAACTTTGTGAGACCGTGATCGGTAACGGTTGGGGTCAGCTCCCGCTCATTTCCCTTCCCACTCAGGTCCCATAGTCTTAAACGCTTGTCGACGATCCCGGAGACGAGCAAACGTCCGTCCGGCGTAAACGCCAGCTCGATGCTAGCGATCTCTTTGTCAGGCAGATTCAGGGCGCGAGCTTCGCGCCCCGTCGCGAGGTCCCAAACCTTGACCTGTGGTCTCGATCCGTCAGAGACAACGAATGCCAGCAGGTTCCCATCCGGAGTAATCGCCGCACCGCCTTCACCACCCATTAAAGCCGACGGGCCCAAAGTCTTCAGACTAATCGAGCGCAGCTCTTGCCCGGACGCCGCGTCCCAAATTCTGATCGCATCGCTGATTGTCACCACGCGACCGTCCGGCGTAAATGCGATGAAGAAGACGCCGGCTATCGCGGAGGCCATAGACCCCTGAGTGCCGGCTAGCGTTTGTAGTTCTCGTCCCGATACTACGTCCCAGATTTTTACTGAGTTGTCCCCGGCGGCGGCTGCGACGAGCCGATTGTCCCGGCTGAAGGCGATGAATGGAGACATACCCATCGCGCTCTGCGTGCCGCTGGACAAGTGGCGTAACTCGCGTCCGCTCGACGTCTCCCACAGTTTGACGGTGCTGCTGCGAAACGTCGTAGTTGCCAGGAGCCGCCCGTCGGGACTGAAGACAAATCGCGTCGCCCCGAAGAAATTGTTGTAGCCGGTCTGTAATACGAGTTCCGGTTTGGCCTCTCTGGCCGCCTGTTCGGACTGCGAAGTATTTGTCGAGCCGGAAGTCTGGACGCCGATGCCCCGTTTGTCCGGGGAGCCCGGAGGCGGGGTCGCGGAAGGTGCTTGTGCGAAAACACCGGTTAAAACAGCGGCGACCAAAAGAACTGCCAAAGCAAAACGGGGCACCGTAACGGCGGCCAATTCGTTGCGCTCACTCTCAGCGGTTTTTCTCATAGCAGTAGTTCCTCTCGGCTGGTGCTTGTTTCCAAGAGTTTAATCTTCCACTTAATTAG
Organism: Pyrinomonadaceae bacterium; assembly: GCA_013817595.1. GTDB lineage: Bacteria > Acidobacteriota > Blastocatellia > Pyrinomonadales > Pyrinomonadaceae > PSRF01. The sequence continues at coordinate 8,824 of JACDCK010000033.1, forward strand.
CTCAAAGCGCTATGCAAACTTCACATGCTCGAGCAAAAGCAACCCGACAGAGATAAGCGCTAAGACATTACATTACCGGATTAACCTCGCGGCGTCTGCCCACCATTAGGTACATGCCGACGTGGGAAATAACCCCCCTTGGTTTTCTGTGTAAGGCAATGGACGCACAACCGCGTATGTAATCCGCGCATCGCCGCATCGCGCGTGATCCCTGCGCCATTTATGCCCGCGCCTATGATGATACATCGGACGTGATTTCAGAGATGTTTGCTGGTCGAGACGTCATGCGCGAGCTACCGGACTATTGACACAAGTATGGAACTATCATACAAGCGCCGCAGGTTGTCAGCCGCATTAGACTTGAACCGTGTTATGGGGCTGACTCTAAAGTTCTTGTAGCAAATAGCAACTTTCTTGCCTTCAGAGACTCGTAGAGCGCGGAGTCGAACGTAAGGTAAGGACATTTCGCTCTGGAGCTAGCGCAATATCTTCGGGCCAACGATCTATAAACATTCGTTCCCGCCGGGACTGGGATGTGCTCCTTACGTGGATTCTGAGATCACTATGAACCACTCACTACTAATCACCATCCTGCTGGTTGCGTTAACCATCTCTGCTTTGGTCCTCGCGACGGAAACGGGAAACACCCAGAATAAGAAACCTTCGGCCGAACTCGTCGATCGTCCAGCGCCTCAGGTTTCCGCGGAAACAAGAAAGGAAATGGAAGTGCGGCTTGACGAGGCGCGCCGGCGTCTCGAAGCCAAACCAAATGACCCCGGCGCGAGAATTTGGCTGGGACGCCGGCTCGCATATCTAGGTCGCTTTAGTGAGGCGATCGAAGTCTATAGCGAAGGGATAATGAAGTTTCCCTGGGATGCCCGGTTTTATCGCCACCGCGGACATCGCTACATCACGCTCCGCAAATTCGATCTCGCGATCGACGATTTCGAGAAAGCTGCAAAACTGATCAAAGGGAAGCCGGATGAAATAGAGCCAGACGGCCAGCCAAATGTGCGCAACATCCCCACCGGCACGCTGCACTTCAATATCTGGTATCACCTGGGTCTGTCCTATTACCTAACCGGCCAGAATCAGCGTGCGCTGAATAGTTATCGCGACTGCCTTAAGGTTTCAAAGAATCCTGATTCACTCGTCGCCACGAGTCACTGGCTCTACATGACACTTAGGAGAATGAACCGCGCGCGCGCAGCACCCCAAGTGCTTGAGCCAATCCGCGAAGGCATGGAGATCATTGAAAACGACGGTTACTACCGGTTGCTGCTGATGTACAAAGGAACGGTCTCACCCGAAAACCTCCTGGCAGAAACCTTGAAACAGGCCGGATCGGCGGGTTCAAATAGCATCCTCTACGGCATTGGCAATTGGTACCTCTACAACGGGCGCCGCGATGAGGCCCTGAAGATCTTTCGCCAGATGGTAAGTGGAGACCATTGGACAAGCTTTGGGTATATTGCCGCAGAAGCTGATCTGAAGCGACTTGGTTGACTGAGTGAAGAGAATGTTGACGCTCAAGCCCCTTAACTTGCAGGTAAGAAAGGGGGGCAAAGCGGAGCGCGCCCCCTCTCAAGATTCGCAGCCACTCAACCTGATTGACCAATTCAAGCTCAGCAAATTTGCAAGTTGGGAAGGTGGGCAAAGCGGAGCGCGCCCCCGCTCCAGCGTAGCGTCTTTCGCCAGCTAGAAAAACCGCTGCCTGCTTATGCAGACTCGATCCGGTGAAACCTTGAAAGAAAACTAGCGTTAATGACGCTTGCGCTGGAGCGGGAGCGCGCTCCGCTTTGCCCAGCTTCCCAACCTGCCAAATTCTCCCGACTTGCAGAATTTCTTGGAGCTGCAAATTATCGTAGGCCCTTTTGGGTTTTCACGCTGCTCATACCGACGTGCTTGTGATTCACCGAGTCCAAAAACTTCACACGATATAGTATCGACGCTGCACCATCTCGCATATGATTCCCTCACTACTATCGACCCTCGTATTGAAGATACCAAAAGATTGCCACCAGCTGTGGAATCCCGATTTGCGTGTCTCAAGTTCAACAGAGTGACCTATGTGTTCCCTCCTGCCCCTGCCTCCTGCTCCTGCCGACTCTCTCCGTGTCTCTGTTGCAGTCTTGTTGAGATTTATGACATCACGCAGGCACGGGGCGCACAGAGAGTTCTTTGAGAAACCTCAAAACCACACACCTGCGAACAATTCTTCCCGATCGGGCACACGCTTTGCTCTCCCATCAAACAATCGATAAGCCTTAACTAAACGAATAGAAATTTGATTAGCGGGGCTTATCTCTTCGCCAGCGCGGTCAGGTCAACTCTCCAAGCGCGCGACGACGGTTCAGGGCACACAAACATAAGGAGCGTAGCCATGCGTTCTTCCCGACGATCTCTGCACGTCACAATTCTCTCTCTTTTAGTAACGCTATTCGCGACCGCTTATTGGGTTCGCGCGGAAGATGATTACGCTGATGAGTATGACGAGAAAGCGCGCGTTGTTCGCATCAGCTTGATTAGCGGCGAGGTAAGTCTCAAACGAAATGGTAATAGCGATTGGGAGCGGGCTCGGCTTAATTTTCCGCTCGTCGAAGGCGACGCGGTGTCGATCGATCGCGAATCCCGCCTGGAGATTCAAATCGATGCCCGGAACTTCGTGCGTCTCGAATCAAATTCAATCCTGCGAATCGTCACTCTGCGTGATGAAGGCGTGGCCCTTAGCGTTGTCGAAGGCACTGCTTCAGTTCGCCTGGCAAAGTTTGGCAGCGACCGCGAGTATTTTGAAATTGATGCCCCCAAGACCACCATGGCAGCTGAGAAGAAAGGCTTGTACCGCATCGACGTCGCTCGCGATGGCCGCGTACGCCTAACGGCTCGCGATGGCGGGCAAGCGCGTATCTATTCCGAAACATCAGGATTCACTTTGCGCGATGGTCGCACCGCGGAACTGATTTTCCAGGGAGTCGACGCCGGCGACTGGGAGTTGCTCTCAGCCGGGCCCAGGGATTCCTGGGACAGTTGGATTGACGACCGAGAACGATATCTGGCGCAACGCATGCGCTACGACAACAAGTACTACGACAATTACGTGTGGGGCGCGGAAGACTTAGACGCCTACGGGACCTGGGCCTACGCTAATGACTATGGGTGGATTTGGCGCCCGCACGTGACGATTATTAACAACTACCCTGATTGGGCACCGTACCGGCACGGTTATTGGACCTGGTGTCCGCCCTATGGCTGGACCTGGGTTGGATATGAGCCGTGGGGCTGGGCTCCTTATCATTACGGCCGTTGGGTCTATCACAACAACTACTGGGCCTGGTGTCCACGCAGTCAGTACGACGGGAATCGTAGCTGGTGGCGTCCGGCACTTGTCGCCTTTCATATAAGCTTTGGGGATCACGTCTCCTGGTATCCGCTTTCATACCACCATCGCGATCCACGATCGCGTCATTACCGCGACCGCGATCGGCTAACGCCGATGCGGGAGAGAGAGCTTGCGAACCTCCGACGCGTTAATCCTGCACACTTGCGCGCGGTAACCAGCATGAGGGCCGCAGACTTCGGCAGCAGCAGGGGCCGCTTTCAAACTGCGGATCAAGCAGTAGCGCGTCGTGTCTTGACCGCGGAACCGCTGCGAGGCGAAGTTCCTTTGAGGCCGGCGCGGGCAGGTGGTAGTGGGCCTGGTGGTGCGGCCTCAGGAGATAGTGGAGGTCATATGATTTCTGCCCGACCCGCGCGCGTGACTCCGAGTGTAGAGGTGAATGATCGGCCAACTGGCGCCACGACGCGCACGCCTGGTGTTTCCCTCGACAACGACTTGCGCCGCACCCGTATCCTCAACGGGCGCGAGCCGAGGACAGTCGTTCCGGCGGATAACGCCACTCCAGATGCCTCCGAAGCTCGGCCTACAGGTGCAGTTGTGAGACCAGCTCGTCCGGCACGCGTTCCAGCGGATCGACCGGATCAAACAACGGGCGCACGCGAAGCAACCGACAACACTGCTGACCAACCTGCGCGGCCGGCGCGTACGTATCCACAACAGGATCGCCCGGTGAATTCAGATACTCCGGACATCAACGATTCGGCGCCGCGAGAGCGACGGCCGCCGACTGCTCCCACCAGACCGTCAGCGGAAATCGAAACTCCTGCGGAAGGTCCGGTGCGGCCCGAGAGAACAGATCGACCTGAACGAAACGAATGGCCGGCACGCCCGGAAAGGAACCAGCAGCCGGTCGAAATGGATCGCCCCGAGCGAGTTGGGCGACCTGAACGCTCTGAGCGAACCGAGACCCCCGCGCCACGTCCGGATCCGCCTGCGCGCAGTTATGAGCCACCACCTTCCCACTCAGCGCCCGCGCCACGTGAGGAAAGGCCCCACCGTTATGAACCGCCACCGAATCATGATCCCCCGCCGCGGTCAGATCCACCGCCTCAACGTTCTGAGCCTGCACCACATCGGTCCGAGCCGCCACCGCAACGGTCTGATCCGGAAACGCAGCGTTCTGAACCTGCGCCCCAGCGCTCTGAACCGGCGCCGCGTCCGGATCCTCCGGCCCGTTCAGCACCTTCCGCGCCCGAGCGTGCGCGGCCGCCGCTTGCCCACAGGAGAAGCGAACAGTGAACACCGAAGTCATGCGCCAAGCGTTTGGTAGCATTCACCGACAGAACCTCAGTTGTAGGGGTGGCACGCAGTGGCCACCCCGCGTTGGGTTGGCGGCAGCCCGCGTTGCGTTGAGGCCCCGCGGGGTTACTGTTGAGAGGCATTTTGGGGAGTTGAATGAATCGAAACGAGGGGCGGCCACGGAGTGCCACCCCTACAACTGAGGACAGGGTTCGCCTTCCTACTTGCAATTCGGCGAGGCTTGAGCCGTCCTTTTGGGATTGGAAATAGGGAGGAAGCGATGGGGCTTCTAAGATTATCGATTTACTTTCTGGTACTCCTCACGGCTTTGATGTTAAGCGCATTTCTGTTCGCCGTGGTCAGCAATGCTCAAACGCTGGAACCAAAACTAAAACCAGACATGCGACGAGCTCTTGGCGCCCGGCCGGATACATTCACCCGAGCGGGGCGGATGGGCGGTTATACGCCGTCAAGAGCCCAACGGAGCGCTGATGTTCGACCTCGTCACTTGGGGCGTAAATCAAGCGCGCTCTCGCTATCAGCCCGCCCGGCTCGCGCATCTTCATCAACAACCTTCCCGTCCTTGAGTCCAATTATTGCCGGCACGCCGCTCAATCGCCTGCTGCACACATCACAACTGAGCCTGACCTCTGACGCTGGAACAATGGAACAGTTTGTAGATAGAAACGACGACTTAATGGCAGACGAGCGGACTACCTTCGATTCTGCAGGGGGAGCGTTCGACGTCGCGGTGGGCCACTCAGGCGCGCGCTACGAAGTCTATGCAGCCACGCTCAACAACACTCCAGTTGGGGTGGTGGTGGTCGCCTTAGATACTAGTGGCGACTACCGCATCGATACTTCCAATACTTACAACCTTCAGAGTGATTTTCGGCTTCCTTCGGCGGCGGCTGTGGTAGCCGGGAAGTCGCGTGCGGGCCGTGAATTCATAGTTGTATCTTCCAGCGGCTACTACAACTCGTCTGATCCGAACGATCCAGCCAACGAGCCTTCGCCGGGCGTCGTACTGTTGGTGAGGGATCCTAACACCGGAGGTTTTGACAACTCTCGTTCGGTCGAACTGGTGCGCGTCGGCGATGATCGCCTTTACAACGCCAACGCTCTGGCGCTGCTGCCAAATAACGACCTACTGGTAGCGGATTTCAATTCCAATGAGTTGCGAATCATTCGCGACACCAACGCCGACGGCATGCCCGATACTCTCGATGCTGCCCCTTATTATTCGTATCCGTTTGCGAATGACGAGCCCTTGGATATTGCCGTCAACTCCCTCGGCGTAGTCTTCTCGCATTCTTCCGGCAATGATACGGTACTGCTGGCTCTCTACGACGACAACGCTGACGGGCGACCGGATCGAGATGAAGTCGTCGTGGAAGGTCTTTCAATCGACAACAATCTTTTCCTTCACGGGCTGGCGGTCACAGGCCTCGGAAGTGTTTACGTTATTGAAGATGCCAGTGGCTCGGACGACGGTTCCGGCGGCAATGGAGGCACTCCGCGAATTGACGCGTTTCCCGATCCGTACCTGAATGGATTCTTGAACGATGGCCTGATTTTTACAGAAGCCGATAGTTCCATCGGTCTCGCTCTCTCGGGCCTGGCTTTTGGCCTTCC
>JACDCK010000034.1 GCA_013817595.1 Pyrinomonadaceae bacterium
ACCAATGCCTCGTCGTCCAAAGCTGACACCATCAGCAGTAGCGCGTCTGCCCCGGCAGCGGCTGTTTCATAAACTTGATACTCGTCAAAGATGAAATCCTTTCGCAGCACTGGAATTGAAACTGCCGCCCGGACAGCTCGCAAGTCGTGAAGCGAACCGCCGAAATAGTCCTCCTCCGTTAGTACAGAGATTGCCGCTGCGCCTCCAGACTCGTAATAACGCGCCATTGACTCAGGGCTAACATCATAACGAATAACACCCTTGGAGGGAGACCTTCGCTTGAACTCGGCAATAACGTTAATGCGTTCGTTACACAGGGCCTTGACTAACACATGGGCCTCCGCTGCAGACCTGACTGCCCGGGCGTGTTCGCGCATTCGCGCAAGCGGCCGGTAGCCCTGGTTCGAAATTCTTTTCTTCTTACTAGCAATGATTTCACTAAGGATGTCCATCCAGTAACACTCTCAATCTGCGCCGTAGGCTCTTAGCCCGCCGCGTGGAAAAGCGCGCCATTCGATCTACTGACCGGTATCCACCACCCCAAGCGGGCTGCCCGCTTGGGGACCCCGGTTTGTTCTTTCGATCAACTGCTCCAGTTTCGTCCTGGCCGCACCACCATCAATACTTTCCTCCGCAACTTTTGCGGCCGCCCGCAAATCGCTGCTGATGCCGCCGATAAAAAGCGCTGCGGCGGCATTGGCTACCACCATGGCACGCGCTTCATCTCGACGTTTTCCGGATAATACTTCACGAATAATCCGACCATTGGCTTCCGCGTCGCCTCCCCGCAGGTGTTCTATGCTTCCGCGCCAGAGCCCGAAGGTCTTCGGTTCCACTTCGAAGGAATTGACGTTCTCGCCTTTCACCTCTGCCACCAGGGTTTTGGTGGCCAAAGTAATCTCGTCCAATCCGTCCTCGCCGTGCACCACCCAGGCCCGTTCGGTGCCCAAGGAGGAGAGCACCTTCGCCATTCGCTCAACAAGATCTCGCCTCCAAACCCCGACAATCTGTCTGGGTGCGCCGGCTGGATTGCTGAGAGGCCCCAACAAATTGAAGGTCGTGTGAATCCCCAATTGTCGCCGAATTCCGGCAACACGCGCGGTCGCGCCGTGATAGAGCGGGGCAAACATGAAACAGATGCCGATCTCGTTCAGGCACTGCTCAGAGACTTCCGGAGACGCGTTAACATTAACGCCCAGCGCAGAAAGTAGATCAGCGCTCCCGGACCGGCTGCTCGCCGCCCGATTTCCATGCTTCGCTACGGGAAGACCGGCGCCGGCAATCACAAAAGCCGCCGCCGTGGAGATGTTAAATGTTTTAGCCACACTTGAACCCGTGCCGGCAGTATCAATGAAGCACAAGTGTTGGCATCTGATGCGAACGGCGCGCCTGCGTAACGCCGCGGCCATGCCCGCCAACTCCTCAACGGTCTCACCCTTAGCCGCTAAGGCAACCAGTACCGCGGCGATCTGGGCATCTGTTGCATCTTCATCCAGCAGGGCGTTGAGCAAGCGCTCAGCGTCGTCTCGACTAAGAGCTTCGCGACGAACGAGGCGAGGAAGAAAATCCCGCAAAACTTTTTCAGCCATATCGTGAGGTTACAGTTTGAGGAAATTCGCTAACATTTGCTTACCGCAATTTGTCAGGATTGATTCCGGATGAAACTGCACACCCTCAATCTGCATTTCGCGATGGCGCAAACCCATGATGACGTCGTCTGATGTGAAGGCGGAGATCTCCAAACATACCGGCAGCGATGCCTTCTCCACCATCAGCGAGTGATAACGCCCGGCCCGGAAGTGATCTTCAAGTCCATGGAAGATAGTCTTGCCATCGTGACAAATCTCCGAAGCCTTACCATGCATCAATACCGGTGCCGAAACGACTTTGCCTCCGAATGCCTGCCCAATCGCCTGATGGCCCAGACAAACTCCGAGAATGGGCACCTGACCGGCGAAGCGTCTTATTACTTCCAGAGACAACCCTGCATCATCGGGAGTGCCGGGACCTGGCGATATGACGATGCGGCTGGGATGCAGACTCAATGCAATCTCCTCGATGGTCACCTCATCGTTGCGCCGCACTTCAACCGTTTCGCCGAGCTCACCAAGATACTGGACAAGGTTATAAGTGAACGAGTCGTAGTTGTCGATTACAAGCAACATTTCGAATTGCCGATTTCCAATTGCCAATTACCGATTTAGCCTTGGCCTCCACCCCCTGCCCCATGCCTCCTGCCTCTTGCCTCCTGCTCCTGCTCCTGCCTACTTTCTCTTTTCCGCCTCGCGGAGCAGCTTAGCCAAATCGTCTCGTCCATTCTTAAGTGCCCACGCGGAGGCGGTCACTCCATCATCATCTCTGAGGCGCGGGTCAGCGCCATTATCCAACAAGATCCGCGCCACTTCCTCATGGCCATAGACGGCGGCCCACATTAACGCTGTCCCGCCCCCTCGATTCTTAACGTTTGGATCACCGCCCTTCGCCAAGAGCATTTTCAAGATAGTCGCATTGCCTGTCTGCGCAGCGCTATGGAGCGCGGTGTCGCCGTCAGTGTCCTGAAGGTTTAAATTCAGACCCTGCTCCAACAGCTGTGCCACGATCTCATAGCGCTCGCGAGAAACGTAATACAACAAGACTGTGGCGCCGTTTGCACCCTGCGCCTTCAGGTCAAGACCCTTCTGGCTCAATATAGCTCTCGCGACTTCTTCATTTTTGTATTCGAGAGCCCGCAAGAGCGCCGTCGAGCCCGCTTTATCTTTTCTATTCACGTCTGCGCCGCCCTGCAAGAGGGTCTTGAGGATTGCTAAATCGCCCCGCGCCGCCGCCGCTATCAGGGCAGTTCCGCCACTGATTTCATCTTTCGCATCCCGGTTGATACCAGCCGCCAGGAAAGCGTTCACCGCCAGCACGTCGCTCGCGGCCGCCGCTGCCAGAAAAGATTCTTCGTCGAAGTTGTAACCGCGCAGTTTCAAAAACTGTATAGCCGCCTCGGGTGTCGGTTTGGCGGCGATGGGCGCACATCCGCTCAGCAGAGACAAACTGCCGAGGACAGCAATCGTTACAATGCTCTTTTGGCTCGCTAGCACACTTTTCATCAATCTGCTCATCTCGCACATTGGGCAACTACGGCGCGGTTGATGCGAACCGCTTTAACCGGCTTCTCGCCCTCTGTTTGGGCGCCGTTTATTGCATCCGCAACTTCGATACCCTTTCGTACTCTGCCAAAAGCAGCAAACTTCGAGTTCAGATGCGGACCCTCACCAACCAGTATAAAAAAATTAGTGCTGGCACTATTTGGTTCGTCAGTACGTGCCATGGAAACTATTCCGCGCACATGTTTGACGAGTCCTGGTTCGTCGGGCAACCTTCGCGCGGCGCGTTTGGATAGCTCAACACCCCATTTCTCGCCGGTAGAAAGATTGCCACCCTGAATTATGAAGCCTTTGATTACGCGGCTGAACGTGGTGGTGTCCAATGCGCCGGTGCCCGCGAGGTTGAGAAAACTTCGCACGCTCTCCGGCGCCACCTCCGACATCATTTCGATTTCGATCGGCCCCGCCTCGGTCTCAAGTGTGACACACTGCCCGGCCATCTTTTCGATCGAAGCACCGTCGAAAGGTTCCGGCGGTGGCGCCGCGGCGTCGCCTGGTCTTGCGTTGGCTTTTCTTGCCGCATCAGCGGGAGTTTGCGGATTCGATGCCGGGATCTGCGCCGTTGCAGCTACAGCTGACATCACGAAGCCAAGGGCGGAGAAAAACAAACACACAACTGCCGGCCAGCTTCTTCTAGTCGAGTCCATTACAAACCTTTTTCAGCTAGTTCAATCGCTCGAAACAATCCGCGCGCTTTGTTTACGGTTTCCGCATACTCATGTTCCGGGACCGAATCCGCGACGATGCCTGCCCCGGCTTGTACTGATGCTTTTCCGTCGCGCAAAACGATCGTGCGGATCGCAATGCAGGAGTCGAGATTATCCGCATAATCCATATAGAGTACCGACCCCGCATAGATACCACGCCGCTCTGGCTCAAGCTCTCGAATGATTTCCATGGCACGAATTTTAGGTGCGCCCGTAACGGTGCCGGCAGGAAAGCACGATCCAAGTGCGTCGAAACGATCAAGCCCGTCACGCAGTCGGGCCCGCAAGCTGGTGACGAGATGCTGCACATGTGAATACCGCTCAACTGACATCAACTCCTCGACCTTCACGGAGCCATAGTCAGCAACGCGCCCCAGATCATTCCGTCCCAGATCGACGAGCATTGTGTGTTCGGACACTTCCTTTTCATCAGTTCGCAAGTCTTCGCCAAGCATCCAATCCTCAGTCTCCGTTGCCCCGCGCTTTCGGGTTCCAGCAATCGGTCGGTAATCTAACCGCTGCCCGCGACAGCGAACCAACATTTCAGGGGACGCGCCAACAATCGTTTCCTCTCCGAGGCGGAGAAAAAACATGTAAGGCGACGGATTGATGGCCCGCAACGCCCGGTAGATCTCCAGCGGGTCACCCTCGTACTTCGTGGAAAACTGCTGCGAAAGTACTACCTGGTAACAGTCGCCGGCTGCGATGTGCTCCTGAATGCGACGTACGCCGGCTTCAAAGCCTCTCCGGGTCCAGTTGGATTCCGGCTCTATCCTGGCATTCCGGCCAGGACGCTTCTCGGCAAGTTTGGGCGCTGCTCCCTTGCGGAGCTTCTCTTCAATAATCGCTGTGCGGCCCACTGCCTCATCATAGAGAGTTCTGAGTTTCGCGTGGCTGCCTTCCGCCTCTTCCGTCAACACGATTGAGACAATCTCCATGCGCTGCCGCAGACGGTCATAAGCAATCACGTCGCGATAGAACATCCAGACAGCGTCGGCTTGGCTATGAAGCGGCTGCGTTTTTGAGGAGTTTTGGTCGTCGGTTTTCAAGACGGGTTCAAACCAGGCTGCGGCATCGTAGCCCAGATAACCAACCGCGCCGCCAGCGAAAGGCGCCAGGCCTGAACGCCGCGCCAGCATTCGTTCCCGAAAATAATCGCGCACCCAATCCTTCGCCACAACGGGATAGGTGCCAGTCTTCCCATTTCGTTCAACGAATGTCTGCAAGGCTCGGCCGCGCACAATCATTTGAGGTTCCGCACCGAAGAATGAATAGCGTGCAATTCGTTCGCCGCCCTCCACCGATTCCAGCAAGAAGGCATATGGTGAATTACCGGCGATGCAGATGAACGCTCCGACCGGGGTTTGCAGGTCAGCAAGGACAGACCGCACCACAGGCACAACGTTGCCCTGACGTGCCTCGCGTTCAAAGTCTTCGAATGATGCGGGTTGCAGGTCGAGCATGGGAACGGAACTGTAGCGTTAACAATTGCCCGCTGTCATATCAACGATTAGCCGCGAGCCAGTGACCACCATCAACCACCAGAACAGTTCCGTTGATATAAGCGGCTGCGTCGGAACAGAGGAACACCGCAGCCTTCTCAATATCCGCGATTTCTCCGAAACGACCGAGGGGTATTTTTTGCCGCAGTTTTTCTTTGATTGGCTCCGGCACAAGTCGCTTCATTCCTTCCGTATCACCGATTGGGCCCGGTGCAATAGCATTTACCCGAATACCGTAGCGCCCCCACTCAACGGCAAGGTTTCGTGTCAAGGCATCGACACCCGCTTTGGCCGCGGAAACATGTAGCTGCATTGGGGTGCCGAGGTAATGAAGCGTCGCGCTGATGTTTAGAATTTGGCCGCGATTCTTTTTCAGCTCCGCAAACGCCGCCCGACAGACATTGAACGTACCCTTGAGATCGATGTCGACGACAGTGCCAAAGCCGTTTGGCGAAAGCTCTTCGGCCGCGCTTAGAAAGTTTCCGGCGGCACCATTGACCACGATATCGACTTTGCCAAACTGCTGGACCGTAGCGGCAATGGCCTTCTCCACATCCTCGGGATTGCGAACGTCCGCCGCCACCGCAAACGCCTGTCCGCCCGCTTGGTTGATAACCTCGGCGGCCGGCTGTAAATGCTCCATCTTACGGCTCACAAGAACTACGCGAGCGCCGGATTCCGCAAGTGCACGCGCTACACCGCCGGTGATTCCTGTTCCACCACCGGTGACGAAAGCAACACGCTCATTTAGAATTCCGTCGGAAAATATTTTGTTGGACATAGTTTGGTAGCTGTGCCGAGGAAGACTAATCGCCCGCCATCAACCTTTTGCTTTCGCGTTTCAACAATTCTAGCAGATCGTCAACGTGGCGGCGGTCAGTAAGAAAGCTGTTTATGTTCACTCGCATCGCCCTACGGCCATGCAGGACCGTGGTTGTGATAAAGGCTTTGCCGCTTCGCTCGATTTGCTGCTGGAGTCTCAGTTGTAAACGATCTTGATCTTCCCCGGTCGCATCGCGCGCAGTTTCGGGCAGAAACTTGAAACAACATACAGCCGTTTCAACCTCCCCCAGCCGCTGGAATTCACTCGACTCGGCAATGCGGCTCGCCAAATAATGCGTCAAACCAATTTGCCGTTCGATTACTTGTTCGTAACCCCGTCGGCCCATGAACTTCAGCGCCATCCACAACTTTAGAGAGCTAAACCGACGGGTTCCCATCTGCCCGTATCTAAAAAAGTCGTATTCGACGTCTGCGCCGCCCCGATCTTCGCTGAGATACTCCGGGCTGATGTCGAAGGCCTCGCGCAGCACTCGTCCGCCATCTCGTACCAGCACTGCCCCGCAGGCGAAAGGAACAAAGAGCCACTTGTGTGGATCGAAGGTTATCGAATCAGCCTCTTCGATACCTTTCAGCTTGGATTTGTGTTGGTCGGAAAAAGCCAGTGTCCCACCATAGGCTGCATCAACATGAAACCAGCAATTGTTTTCCCGCGCAATCGTCGCCATCTCAGCCAACGGATCGATAACTCCCGACGAGGTAGCGCCCGCAATCCCGACCACACAACACGGTATCCGCCCAGCTTCGCGGTCGCGCTCGATCTCGTCTCGCAGCAAGTCGGTTTGGACATGAAACCGATCGTCCGTGGGGATCTTGCGCAGACCATCGCGGCCGAGACCGAGAATGTCTGCGCTTTTGACAACCGAATAATGGCATTGTTCAGAGGCGTAAATGACAAGATCGCCCGGCGCCGCACAAACCCCTTTGTGAACCACCCCGGCGTGGGCGTTATCGCGAGCACATTTCAGGGCTATGAGATTCGCCTCAGAGCCGCCACTCGCAAGAGTGCCAAAGCTCCGCGGTCCATAGCCAATCAGATCGCAGAGCCAGCGCATAACGCGCGCTTCGATCATTGCCGAGGTTGGCCCATTGCGCCAGGCTCCGGCATTTTGGTTGAGCGCCGAGCAAAGCGCATCGGCCCAAACCCCGATCGGCAGCGGCGTGGGATTAAACTGGCCGTAATAGCGTGGACTGGGCACGCCCATCGCGTGCGCCGCGATGTCGTTGGTGAAGCGTGCGAGAATTTCGTCGAGTCCGATTCCGTTTTCTGGAAGCTCCTCGGCGAAAATCGTTTCCAGGTCGGACGGCGTGGCGTGTGTGGCGACCGGACGCGAGTCCAGACTCGAAGCAAAGTCTGTAATGATGCGCGTGACCGCGCGCCCAAGGTGTTCGTGTTGCTCGGCCAGATCTTCCATTACGGGGTTGTCCTTTAGAGCTCGTGATCCTTCGTTAATTGGAATCAGAAGAATCTCACGCAATGGTGCAAGGAGCAAAGTTGCAAACCGAAGAAGAATCGCGATTTAGCAATCTCGAACTCGTCTTAGTGCCATTTGGACTCAAATTCACACCGCGGCTTCAGCTCGGTGTCAACGCAAAATCTGAGCTATAAAACCGTTTCAACGGTTCCTTAGATTACGAGCAACGCTTCCCCACCGGGCTGAAGAGCGGTCTGAATGAGAGGTCAGATAACCAAACGAACCAGCTACATGAGGCTTTGCGCTCTGTCCGGCTTTCGGGTGAAACTGGCACGCAACAAGCGAAAATGAATGTTAGCAACTCACAGCTCAAAGAGTTTAGAGAAGCGCTCGCTTCCGAGGCCGGCGTCTATGGGACCAGAATCAGTGTCGAGGCGATCGAGCGCTTGTCCGAATATTATGATCTGCTAAGCAACTGGAATGCTCGACTGCACCTGGTGGCTCCATGCTCGCCTCGTGAGTTTGCCATCAGACACGTACTGGAATCGTTAATGTTGCTTCCACACCTGCCTCAAGCTGCCAGGGTCGCAGACATCGGCTCGGGCGCTGGCCTTCCCATCATTCCATGTTTGATTGCGCGCCCTGATATCACAGCCACGCTCATTGAGTCGTCTAAGAAGAAAGCGGTTTTTCTGCGCGAGGCGCTTAATCGTGCCGAAGTGTTCAAATCGGCCACGGTGATCGCCGAGCGCTTCGAGGAGATCCCAGCCCCGGAAGCCGACTTTGTTACCTGTCGCGCCCTGGATCGCTTCGAGGCGAAACTACCGAGCCTGCTCAAATGGTCGCCGCCGACGAGCATACTGTTGTTTTTTGGAGGCAAAGGACTTCGTGACCGGATGATGAACCTGGATCTCAGCTCCACGGAAATCCAAATGCCAAATTCCAAAAGAAGATATGTGTTCGTGATTAGGGGAAAGTAGTGGGGTCGTTTTGCGAGTTTGACCTTTACATTGACCCCTGGCTTCAGTCAGGGGTGATGCCACCCTAAGGCACCTGAAACCGTTTAAGCCGTTTCAGGATCCCTCGCAGCGGAGACACCGAGCTTAAGCTCGGGTGAAAGGTTTTAGAAGAGCCTGTTGCGTCTGAACATCAAGGAGACTCATGGCGTGGTGTGAAAAACAATCTCAGACTGGGGCGGTCGCAGGAACTAGCGCACCACATCAATTCCTATTAGCTGCTGGCCTGAGATTACAAACTCCGCAGGGGGCAGCTCCATTTCATAAACAGGGGAAAGAACCGTCGGAGTATAGCCGCCCGATGTTCTGTCGCTGTTCAGAGTCGCGACTACCGAGGGCGGCAGGTTTGGCAGTTCATCCGTACCAATCACTGCGCCAGGCGTAATCCGGAAGAGCTTCACATAAAGACGGTCGCTCTTCTTCACTTTGTTGATCGCTCGAACTAGCTGGCCCAGATCCTGAGGCACAAAAGCCTTGGCCGCTGAACCCTCCTGTAGCGCGCTTCCGTCACCTACAAACACCAGCAACTGGCCGGGTGTAGCGTCCTCTGGAATCTGCACGGGAATTCGCTGTACAAATTGCTTTCCGGCTTCGGTTCTCACGTAAGCCTGAATCTCCACTTTCTCACCACGCCGTACTTCAGTGCGGTCAAGAGCAATTCGTTCGAGCGTGCCGGCATACTTTGTGTCGCTTGAGGAAATGTCGAGCGTCACGCCATCAATCTGTACATCGTCGAAGCCGCTGCTCATTAACGACCCGATTGGCGTGGCCACGGAGCCGGCTGCCATGATCGCTGAATTACTGGACGAGAAACGTCGGTCCAGCTGCACATTCTCCTGTCCTCTAACTCTAATCTCGCCTTTGATGCTGATCGTTGATTCACCCAGCGCCCGCTCGCTGGAAGTGATCGTGTTAAAGACTGTGATGTTCAGGAGCAAAGGCGTCAGGAATGAATCATTGGCGACCTCGTATGAATACGTCTCGATCCGGTCGCGGCTGGTGTGCAGATTGATTTTTACAGGAATCATTTTCGGAGCCCGACCAAGGCTGCCGAACACGCCCGCGGCACGGTCCTGCGAAATCGCGCCCATCATCTGGCCGGGTACAGATAGCTTGAAAGAATTGTTAACGTTGGCGATCACCGTAACTACGGACGTCTCCGTCATCGGCATATCTGCCGCACCCAAGCTTAAAAACGGATGGCCAAACGCATAGATGCGATCCCCGTCGCGGAAAGTAACCGTTCCCGAAGCTGCAATCGAATAGTCTCCCCGAACAAGCTGCACGCTCAGCGACATGCCGGGTGTCAGCGTTTTTTCATTCGCCTCACCGAGTGGAGTGATCGCTGCCGAACCACCGGCACCGGAAACCGGTAGTAAACCATTGGCCAACAATTGCGGCGCAAACAGCGAAAGCGATTCCTGGCTAATACCACTGAAGACTACGGGCGTGGCAATCGGCGTCATCTGCTGACCCATTAGAGCGACAAGGGGCGAGCCGGCTGAGACAGGAGCGATTAGCGAAGTTGCAGTGACCGCTTGCTTCGGGAGGGCGGGCTTCCATTCGGTGGCGGCCAGTTGCGCGAAGGATACCAATCGCGGAGCTCTTTGCTTATGGGTCTCATCTACCTTGCCCTTCTCAAAGATATCGATCATCTGCTTGATGGGCGTGATGCCGGCAATAGGTTCTTTGGAAAACGGGAAACTAAAAGCTATGGCGCCGACAAGACGACCATCGACGTAGACCGGCGAACCAGACATTCCGGCGAAGACTCCAGTCTTCTCCACATTCGATCCACTCAGCCGGGCAATGATTGCTGATTGTCGCGGACCCGGAAAACCCGGCAAGACACCCAAAATCTCTACACCAAACTCCTGCGTTTCTGTGCCTGAGAAAACCGTCCGTGCCACTCCCTTCATTCCCGGACGCAGGTCTTCAAGCGCAAACAACCGCGGATCTTTGTCGCTCGTCGCCTGCCTTTGAGCCAGAGCCGAGTGGGAAGGCATGGAGATGGCAAAGAGTGCCATCGAAATTACGAGAAATATCTTCATTAACTACCCCTTATACCGTCAAGAAAGCTGGGAATTGAGATGCAACCGAACGGATTCTGCACCCCAAGTGGACTATAGCTTCGGCTATGGTGTCGGTCAAGGTCGCGAATTGCCTCATTAAAAACCCACTCCAAATGGGTATCGTTGCCTCATTAAAAAAACCACTCGAAATAAGGGTATCTTTTGTAGTTCTGTTTGCTGACCATTTAGTCACGACCTGCGCCAGCCGAAGACATGAGGGCCGATTACGCCGCTGCCTACCGCGAGGTGAAAAGGTTGATTGAATGCGGAGGGCGAATCTGCTGCCTGGCGGCGCGTAGTTGCGCATCGGTGTCTTGAGATTATAACAGGGGCCCTTCTGGTTGAATGCCGCCAGTTCCAATATTGCTTTTGCGATGGCCTTATCAGACGATGAGAGGGTCTTACCCGTCTTCAGACGGGACCCGAGTTATGGCAGTGACGCCTTGAAGTCTTGAGAGGGTAGATTCTCATGAATATATGCCAGAGTGCTGCAATCTCCGTCCGGCTACTCCTAACTTTGTTCTTAATTGCCGCACCGCTGAGTGCACAGCGCCGCCGGCCCGCGGCGCCCAAACCGTCGCCGCCTGCTCAACCAGCTAAGCCTGCGCTCACCTTTGAGACACTCCTCGCTGCCGATAGCTACAAGATTTACGGCGAAGTGAGAGGAGTGGGCCAGCTGCTCCGCTCCGCCGGTGTTAACGACATTTTGGACCCGGTAATGAAGCTCTTGGCTCCGCCTAAAGAGTTCAAAACCCTGGTACGATGGCTCAACTCTCACGCCGACGAGTTGATGACTTGTCGACTGATGTTTGCGGCCTGGCCTTCGCGCCCCAAACTTCCTCAAACTCTGTTTGTCATTGAGTTTCCTTCCGCTGAAGAAGCACAGAAATTTGAACCTCAACTCAAGGAGTTCCTGCCCAAGTTTCTGCCCACGCCTGCGCCACACAGCTCACCGAGTCCAAGCCCGGGAAAGAACGTACCTTCCGAGGCGAAGCCAAAGGAGACTTCATCACCGCCACCGCCTTACATTCTGAAGCAGTCAGGCTCGCTAGCCTTCATCGATTCGCAATTTACGTTTAAGGCCTTACGACCTATGGGAAGTAAGTTGCTTGCCGAGGATCAAAACTTTCGCCAGGTTCACGACCGGCTTAGCTCTGAATCGGTCTTTCTCTATTTCGATGTGGCCTCTGCAGAAAAAGAGGAGCAGGGACGTATGCTCCAGATGCAGGAAGAGGAGAAAAACGGCAAGCCAGCGAAGCCGCCAATCCGACGCAAAATGCATTGAGAATGCTTGTCAGCGCGGAAGCCACCTATCAAGCAACGACGGGAAATGGAAACTATGGCACCCTAGACCAACTAGTGGGGCAGAGCCTGCTGCAGAAAGATCTGCTACAGCAGCATGGATACAAAATCGAACTAACTATCGTGGGAACAAAATTTGAGGCTAGTGCGGTGCCGATGGAGTACGGAAAAAGCGGTAAGATGTCGTTTTTCGTTGATGACAGTGGCGTGCTCAGAGGAGCCGATCACGGCGGTGGTGCCGCCACAGTTGCCGACAAGCCCATGCAGTGAAGAGATCCTGTCAGAACGGCGAGCGGTAGCAACCCGGTCTCGACTGGAAGTATGCCCCGTAGCTGACCGAGGGTTCGGTTAGAGCTGCCGAAGATCAGACCGGGTCGCTACCGCTCGCCGTTCTGACAGGGTTGGCTCTCTTAGCGGAGATTATCGATCTGCACCGGCTCCACGTCCTCAGCCAATTCGAAACCGAAAACTCTTGAATAGAAATACAGCTCTCCATCCAAAGCGCGCTTGATGGTCTTTGCCTGTCGAAAACCGTGCTGCTCCCCTTCGAAAGGTATGTAAGCCACGGGAATTCCTTTCGTGCGTAATGCTTGCACCATGACTTCGGCCTGATTACGTGGCACGACCTTGTCCTCGGTTCCCTGAAAAAAGATTGCCGGGCACGACAGTCGATCCGTGAAATTGATCGGTGAACGTTGGAAATAGATATCCTGCTTTTCCGGATAAGGACCAAATAGCCCATCGAGGTATCGCGATTCGAATTTATGAGTCTCTTTTGCGAGCGCTTCCGCGTCGCTCACGCCATAGTGGCTGGCACCGGCCTTGAAGGTGTCTCGGAAAGTAAGCGCGCAAAGCGTTGTGTATCCCCCGGCGCTTCCGCCGGTGATCATCAAACGGTTGCCGTCGACTTCCCCCTGCGACACTAAATGCCGCGCACCGTTCGCGCAGTCGTCAACGTCCACCACGCCCCACTGGTCCTTTAACCTCTCCCGATAAGCGCGACCATAACCGGTGCTTCCGCCATAGTTCACATCTAGCACACCAATCCCTCTGCTGGTCCAGTATTGAATTGTCAGGCTTAAGGCTGTGGCGGCCGCGGATGTTGGTCCCCCATGGCTCTTCACCAGAAGTGGTGGGCGCTCACCGCCAGGCGCGCGGTAGTCAAGATTCTGAGGCGGATAAAAAAAACCGTGAGCAGTTAATCCATCTGTGGTGGGGAATTCAATGGCGCGGGGACTGGAAAGATATCCTGTATGAATATCCAGGTTGTTCGACCGGCGCAAGACGTCGAAGGTTCTGGTGTTGAGATCCAGTCTGACAATCGATGGTGGCTCGGCAGGTGAGCCTGCCCGAAACACAGTCTGACCCGGCGCTGCCCGCAAGAAAGTTATGTCCGTGTAGTTGGTATCGATGGGCTGTAATTTCCGAGTGCGACTATCTATCGAGGCCAGTTGAGACATGCCGCGCTCATAGTAAGTACAGATGATCTTGTCTGCTGATTCGAAGCCGTAGTTGCTCATCCCAAAGATCCATTGCGGCACTCCGAGTTCTGAGGTTAGTTCAGTAACTGTCTCAATCTCTCCGTCGGCCCGGCGGCGATATAGATTCCACCACCCGTTACGATCCGATACGAAATAAAGCGTGCCGTCGGGGGACCACTCCGGTTGAAATATTGATTCTGTGATGCTGCCGGCAACACGCCGAGTTTTGGTCAGTGAGCCGTCTGCCTGAAAGTCACCCGTCCAGAGTTCAGTGCCATCCCAGGGCATCTGTGGATGGTCCCAGGTAAGCCAGGCGAGTCGGGTACCGTCGGAACTCACGCGTGGTGATGAGTAGAAGTCGTTTCCACCAACCAGCACTTGTTCGCCGTCATTCACACCGTCTAACCCAATGCTCACGAGCGTGTTAACCGCTTCGCGTGCGGCGACTGTATGGTCTTCTCGCACGCAGATCAATCGTCGTCGTTTGGCGTCGACACTAGCATCCGCATAACGCAAGTCAGCTTCAGGTGTAATAGGTCGAAGCTCCCCGCCAAGGATTTGTTTGTAGAGACGCTGGTCGGCGAAGTTTGAGAAATAGATCACGCCATCGCTCACGACATAATCTCCACCGCCGTATTCATGTACGCGCGTCCGGGCATTAAATGGCGGAGGATTAACATCCGTAGCTGCTCCCGATGCATCAAGTCGCACTATTACATTGCGCCCGCCTTCTGAAGGCCGCATTTCAACCCAGTAAAGGTCCTGGCCAGCTATAGTCGGCTGACTAAGCCCCACTGAGCTGCTCACGATTAAGTCGGAGGTAATAGGAGATTTCCAGGACCCATACGGGGCAATTTTTGGTTCAGGCATTGAGTTTATCTAAGCGTTCTGGTTGGAAATGAAAATCGGCCAGACGGGAGCATAGACCAAAGTTGCACGACGTGGCTCGCAAGTACGTGCAGCGCCAGCCACTTTGCGAAAGTTTTGTTACAGCGTCGTTAGGGCTTTGCAAGATAACTGCAACCAAACGCTTTAGGTATGAATTTAACATGGCCCATCGTTAATTCTCCAGGGGAGAACTGAGATAAAAGCAAGGGCGCCGGTCTTGGGGGAGGTCGGCGCCCTCTCTTTTTGTCTTAACCCTCCCTCAAATGTCATCCCCTCTGTTCGGGTTTAATTAAGGCGTGGCAAGCTTGAAGGTTTCCAGCCGGCGGCCGGAGAGCCGCCTAAGGTCGATAGCCATGTCCTTGACCGTCTGGTAGCGCTCCTCCCTGTCCTTCGTCAGGGCCTTTGTCACAATCCGTTCAAGTTCAGCCAGGGCCTCGGCTGCGTGGAGCGTCAGCGGCTTAGGTTCTCTCTCCAGGATTGAAACAATTGTGTCCGCTTTGGGTGGCCCCCTCAAACGGGGGCGCTCGCAACCATCTATGAAAGTGCATTACCTTTCCGGGCGCACACTAGCCTCTAAGTTCGGAGAGGGCTGAGCCTTGCTAGTGCTGGCGAAACGCCCGCGATCCGAGCGAACGTTGACTCACCTCGCAAACCGGATAACAATTCGCACGCACTGAAACTATCAGGGTGAAAGGTTAATCTGCCATGCGCCG
>JACDCK010000211.1 GCA_013817595.1 Pyrinomonadaceae bacterium
GTCTGGTCGCCTCAGGCTAGGTCTTCATGCGGAGGCGAGTATTCACGAAGAGCCCGGTGCGGGAAAACTGCACGCCGGGATCTGTGCGGGGGCTGTTGGGCAACTGGCAGTCCTACCGCGATCTGTTTCGCCCTTTCCGCTGTTGCCTTACTACCGACTTCTACGAATGAATGTGTTTTGACCAAAGCGGGAACCAGGCGACCTGAAACCTGGTTCCTTGCCCAGCATGCCGCGTACGATCGAGAGCCGCGCCACAATGCGCGACTCGGAAAGCTGAAATCTATCCGCTAGAGTTTGAGACTGGTCGAAATCGCTTGTTGCCAGGAGGCCGAGCACGTGACCGTAGCGTGTCACCATGTTGCTCAAACCATTCCTGCCTTGCATGGGTAGCTCACCATCCTGGAAGACGTTCACCTCGAACCCGCTGAGAGTCGCGGCGGCCGTCAGCAACTCATTCAGCTGGGCGATACCAGGTGCCAGGATCTCAAAACTGCGTGCTGGCTCAAGGTCTCGGAAAGCATCAGCTACCATAAGTTGTTGCTCGAGCTGTCGATAATTAGTGGCACGCCGGTTTGTGAATTGCCGCGCCTCATGCAAAAGTTCAACCGCCAGCTTTGGATTGTTCTGCCTGGCACTCCCGGACAGTTGCACCAGCAGATCGATTCGCTCGTCATCGGAACGCAGCCCTGCGAGTGTCAGCCGTACCGCGGCCATGTTGCTGCTATCCACCTTTTCAGAGGTCTGCCGAAACTCCACCGCCCGCAACACCGATTCGCGCGCCCCCGGTTCTAGATGGTCGTTGGCAATCTGGCGAGCGCGGTCTGCGTTTCCTTCATCGAGTGCCCTGAGTGCAGCCTGCTGATAAATTCGCGATTGCATCATTAGCGGAGCCGAAGGTGCTGCTGCCAGAAGACTCTCGGACGCGCCCTGCTGCATTGCTCTATCCACCTGGATCGCTGCCGCACGCGGTTTACCGGCGAAGCCCAGCTCCGTCATTTTCTGACGTACAGCCTGGGAACGTCCTGGCAGATACTGGTCAATCTGCGGCAGCATCACCTGCAATCCTCCAAGCAGTCGCCGCGCGTTGCCCTGCTCTAGCTCCGCTGCGGATGGTTCAGTCGTCGCGTTGTTTTGTCCGCCGCCGCCGCCACCGGAACCGCCACGTCTGCCTGGGAAGCTGTTGGCACCTCGTTGACTACCCGGCGGCGGGGGTATGGCTTTGAGCGCTGCATCGATCACGCTTCCCAGCAGGCTCGTATACGTGGAAGGCGCCAACATCTGTGGGCTGGTACTCAATGAAGCGGGCGTAAGAGTGGTGCCGCCCTCAGCAGGCCGCGGTCCTGGTCGCAGCAAACTAAGCGCGAGTGCGCCCGCGTCAAGCGTGGAGAGTATGTTCGCAGTTTGAAGCCGCTTGACAAGCTTGTCTTCGAGCTTCGCCGCCGCATCCTTATCTTTTGCCTGAAGCTGGGCCAGCACCTGGGCCAGGGCACGAGAGTACTGACCTTTATCGAGCATCTGCTCAGCGTTTTGCAACGCAAGTCTGGGATCAAGTTGCGCAACCTGCGCCAGCAGACGTTCCTCAAGATCATCTTTGGAGTCAAAGGGCGAACTGCCAGTGGCGGCAGGTGGTGTTGAAGGTCGGGTCGCAGCCAGGAATTGATAAGCGAGCGTCGCATCGTGACGAGCGACGGCCAGTACCAACTCCTGACGAAACTGGCCACCAGTTCCACCCCGATCAGGACCTCTACGCTCATCCTTGCCAGGACTCGCACTCGCATTTCGCATCATCTCGGCCACGCCCTCGGCGGCCAACGCGAATAGAGTGCGAGCGCGGCCCTCATTGCGTCCCCAAAGCAAGTCGGCGGCGCCAATTTGGACCCGGACACGGTTCTCAGGCAGCCTCAGCAGTTGGGCCTCATCAACAACCTGTTCGAGCAGAGTGTAAGCCTTCTTTTCTTTCTCCGCTTTTTCCTTTTTTTGTTGCTCCTCAGTCGACCTCAAGTTTGGGTCTTCCTGGGCGGCGACGAAAGACACTGTCGCAAACGTGAGCCCGAGAATGAAGAAGGTTGTCATCCAGATCTTCATGAATTCTTTTACCTCGCTGGCTGGTTGCAATAGATACCTGGCGTTGTTGCAGAGTTCTGCCTGTTAGACGCCGGACCACGGGGAAGAGTTTGGTATATAGTAACTTGGAGAAAACCGGAAAGGGAAAAGGGTAAAGGCGAACGGGAAAAGAGGACTCACCGCCGTCCCGTTAGAATTCTGCGTAACCTTTTTCTCTTACGGGAGTTTATACTCGGAGGCTGCACTGGGAATGGGCGCTGACGTGGAGTCGTTAGTGCGTATTGCGGCTAAACTACGCGATCTTCCGCGCCATGATTTTCGAGCCCGTCTGAGGGGAGATCTGGAAAGGATAGCGAATATGACCACCAGCAAAGCGGCATCGCCCGCAGTAAGTCCGGCTCGTCAAGGCTTTCACACCATCACGCCATACCTTGCGGTTAAGGAGGCTCCGCAACTGATCGAGTTTGTGAAGGAAGCCTTTGGCGCGAGAGGAAAAATCTACGGAATAGGTTCTGAAGGCGGTATCCACTCTGAGTACAAGATCGGCGACTCTATGGTAATGATCGGTGGCGGCGAGGCTTGGCGCGGAACGCCTATGCCGACCGCACTTCATCTCTACGTGGAGGACGTGGATGCTGTTTATCAGCGTGCCCTTGATGCCGGCGCTTCCTCAATGATGGGGCCGATTGAGGACCATGGGGAGCGCTTCGCCGGTGCGAAAGATCTTTCAGGGAATGAATGGTATATCGCGAAACGCCTGTCAGGCACCCACACTGATGAAGGTCTTCACACTGTGAATATCTACCTGCATCCGCTAGGTGCCGCCCAAATGATCGAGTTTCTGAAGCCGGCTTTCGGAGCGGCAGAGGTGGCGGTCTATCGACTCCAGCCGGACGGCCCTGTCGTGCATGCGAAAATCAAAATCGGGGACTCGGTTTTGGAGATGGGGGAAGCCCATGGCCCGTATCAGCCGATGCCGACGATGTTTTTCCTCAATGTGGACGACGTGGCTGCGTGGTACCAACGGGCCGTGGCGTCAGGCGCTACGTCGATAAGCGAACCGGCGGATCAGCCATATGGCGATCGCGTTGCTGGGGTCACAGATCCGTTCGGCAACACCTGGTACATCGCCACACACCTTCCGAAGATTGGATCCTGAACCAGAAACCTCTAGAATGACAAGCTAATCAGTCTTCACTTCAAAAAAAGTCGGACGCGACGAAAGGTCAATGCATATGCTTGAGACAGGAAAGCAGTTCCCGGATTTCTCTCTTCCGAACCAGGACGGGAAAACAGTGAAGCTCGGCCATTTCGCCGGCAAATGGTTGGTAGTCTACTTTTATCCGAAAGACGATACGCCCGGTTGCACGATTCAGGGAAAATCTTTCACGGCCAGCAAGGAAGACTTCGAGGCCGCGGGAATTTCAGTCGTCGGCGTCAGCCAGGACGAGGTCGCCTCACATAAGGACTTCTGCAACAAGTTTGGTTTCACAATCGACTTGCTTGCTGATACTAATGCGGAACTCCTCAAGGCCTGCGGGGTAGGTAAAAGCGATTACAAAGGCACGACGTATTGGGACCGCACCTCAATCGTAGTGGACCCAAAAGGCGTGGTGCGCAGAGTCTATGAGAAGGTAAGCCCCCAGGGCCACGAGCAAACCCTGCTTGCTGACATTCAACAAATGCAGGAACCTGATAGGAGAAAACCAATGACTAGTACAGTAAAGCCAATCCCCGAGGGCTACCACTCGGTCACACCGTATTTGATCATCAAGAACGCAGCCGCCGCGATTGAGTTTTATAAAACGGCGTTTGGCGCTATTGAGCTGTTTCGCATGCCTCAGCCGGACGGAAAAATCGGCCATGCTGAAATTAAGATCGGCGATTCACCGATCATGCTTGCTGACGAGTTTCCGGAGATGAAATACGTGAGTCCGCAAACCCTCGGTGGCTCATCCGTGTCTCTGATGATTTATGTGGAAGATGTCGATGCGGTTTTCAAGCGCGCACTAGTTGCCGGTGCGTCGGAGCAAAAGCCGGTGCAGGATCAATTCTACGGCGACCGCAGCGGGAGTCTCATTGATCCCTTTGGCCACGTTTGGCACGTTGCCACTCACACAGAAGACGTAACTCCGGACGAGATGGAGAAACGTGCCAAGGCTGCGCACGGAGGAAGTTGAACTAACCGCACTGTTCTCAGGGATCAGGACTGATTCTTATCAGGATAGCCTGGTAGGTTCCGGCGGTTCTGGATCGGTCATGGGCATGGGCGTGGTAGGTTCCCTCACCGGCGCGGCCGGTTCTTCATCCGGCGGTATCGGAACAGGATTCGGCGCTGGCGAAGGATCCGGGTCCATCGGATCGTAAGGATGTGTAGGCGTCTCGTCAGGTCTTTCACCTGGACGCCAGGGCTCTTTTTTCAGATCTCGACTCAACTTCTCACCTCATGTTTTTGCACATGAAAGGGCGTTGCTTGGCAGCGCCGCCCTTTCCTTTTTTTAGACTTGTCTACTTTCGCTTTATTTAGCCCCTGAACTGCCGTCGTCTTTATTCTGCTCAGTTTTCTTTTCGGTCTCCTGCTCGATTCCCATGGCCTTGCTGCCGGATTCAGCTGCGCCTTGGACTGCGCCTACTGTGGCACCTGCTGCGGCGCCGGTAACTACTGACTTCGCTGCTTCCTTTGGGCGGCTAAGAATGCCCTTTGAAGG
>JACDCK010000035.1:0-9329 GCA_013817595.1 Pyrinomonadaceae bacterium
ATATAGAGTAGCGACCGGGTCTAATGCCACCATCAGTCAAGTACGAAGAATTCACATTACCCCCGCTGAGGGAGACCAAAAGCAACCCGGTCGCTACCGCTACTCGGTTCTGACGTTGTGTGGCATCGCCATTGTCCTACCAAACTGAACGAGATTGAGGTTCGCAGATAAAGCGCGAATAGACACGGATAAAAACAAAGAAACAAAGAGGACCCAGGATCGTTTTCGGATTCGGTTCTTAGTTTTGTTACCCACTTTATCGGCTAAATCTGCGGATCATTAAGAGGGGATGAATGACAGGCAACCTTACACTTGGAATTATCAAACCCGACGCGCTGAAGGCGGGAACAACCGGTAGGATTATTCAACGGATCATCGATAACGGCTTCAGAATTCGCGCAATGAAGCTTATTCACATGACACTGAAGCAAGCCGAAGGCTTCTACGCGGTCCATCGTGCACGTCCATTCTTTCCGGGGTTAACAGAATTCATGTCGAGCGGGCCCTGCGTGGTGATGGCTCTGGAGAAGACGGGTGCTGTGCCCGCCTGGCGCAACCTGATGGGCGCAACTGATCCGGCGAAGGCCGATCAAGGGACGTTGCGGAAGGAGTTTGGCGCGTCGGTGGGTGAGAATGCCGTTCACGGATCTGACTCCGATGAAAACGCCGCAATCGAGATCTCATATTTCTTTAGCCAGATCGAGATCGTCTGAACGAGAGCAGGCTTAGATGAAGGCGCTGGTTGGTTTGGATCACCGGCGGGATTGCGTTGTTTGTTAACCTCGCGATAATAGCGCTATAGACCGTGATGATGATCATAGGTGCCGCACCAAAATAGTGGATTAGTATTTCGACTCAGAGGGCCAGGTGCGGATGTCGCGGTAAGCCAGGTTGATGGGATTTCTCCGTATGAAAAGCTGTCCTACTTGTAACCAGACCTTCACTGACCTAAACCTCAGTTTCTGCATTGACGACGGCACACCGCTCGTCCTGGTTGCAGAGCCCGCAGATGAGACGACAGTGGTCTCCCCGTCGTCCGGCAGCAGACTGAGTGATCCTCCGCCGACGGAGGTCTACAAGCCGCGCGACTGGCAGGCACCTGACTACCAGCCACCAGGATTTCAAGTTGCGCCAGGCGAGCCGAGCAAGAGAAAGAGGTGGCCGTGGATTGTTGGGACCTTGGCAGTGTTAGTTATTAGTTTGATTGGGCTCGGGATCGCAGCAGCGATGCTCATCCCCAACATGAAGCGTGCGACGTCCAATAGGAATAGCTCGAGCCCGAATGTCGAACGCAGCAGCGACTCCAACTCGAGCGCGCCTGTTTCAAATTCAAACATTGAGAGCACACCTGAGAACACTAACACGCTCGCAGATGAGGCTACCGCAACTCCTCCCCCCACGGACAAGGATGTAGCGCTCGCAGTTCTGACAGACCTTGAGCATGAGTGGACCGTCGCCAACATCAATGCCGACAAGCAGAAGCTCAACCGGATTCTGGCCGACGACTACGTCGGGATGTCCAGCGACGGCAAGAATCAGGGGAAAGCGGAGTACCTCAGGACTATCGAGCGTGATACGGCGATTCAAAAATGGGAGTTCGAGGATTTGAAAGTGAGCTTAATGGGAGACAGGGCATCTCTAGACGGCGTGATTCGTTTACAACTTCCTGATCAGGAGGCTGCTTTCAGGTTTACGGATAAGTTTGTCTGGCGCGACGGTCGCTGGCAGGCTGTCGGCTCAGAGATTTCGCGGATAAAATGAGGACGGGTGTCAGGTATCGGGTGCCAGCTTTACGTGGTGCTTGTCAGAACGGGGAGCGGTAGCGACCCGGTTGTATGCTACCTGTTGGGACCGGGTCGCTACCGCTCACCGTTCTGACAGAGCTGAGTCTTCGACGTGGGCCACCGAACAAAGAACAAAGAACAGGATCACTATGTCATTCATTAGGGACGCAATCGAATCAACTAAGGGCATCATTCAGGGCATGGCAGTCACCCTGTCATACATCCCGAAACAAAAATGGACAGTGCAGTATCCGGAGGAGCCGGTTACCCTTCAACCTCGCTACCGTGGACAACACCTCTTGCATGTCGATGAGTTTGGTAGAGAGAAATGTGTTGCGTGCTTTCTCTGCGCGGCGGCGTGCCCGTCTGATTGCATCTATATCGTAGCCAAGGACGATCCTCGTGCGCCGGAACAGCGCATCGGTGTGGATGAACGCTACGCCGAGGTCTACAACATCGACTATGGGCGCTGCATCTTCTGCGGCTATTGTGTTGAAGCGTGTCCGAAGGATGCAATTACTCACGGATACAACTTTGAACTGTCCGTCTATAACCGCGCCGACCTCCTGAAGACCAAAGACGACCTCCTAATCACAAAACAACTCCAGTCAAAGAACTACCGGGTTGCTTCGTCGCACGAGGACGTCGACTCTGAATATAAAGAGGTGTAACGACTTTCCAACGTCCTCACCTCAATTCGATCCCCTTCAGCAATGCCGTACCGCGATTTTCATTACCGTTGGGAATACGAACTACACTCGAGCCCCGAACAGCTCTGGTCTTTTGTCGCCGATACCAATCGTTTTAATCGCGATGCCGGAGTGCCTGCGTTGCAGCCCCCGGAAGGCAAAAGGCAAAGACTGCGCAATGCGCGTCGTCGTTTGCGCCTTTCATTTCTGGGTGTGCCGGTGGAATGGGAGGAGCAGCCGTTTGAATGGATCAAACCTTCGCGCTTTGGCGTTGTTCGCAAATACAACAAAGGTCCAATTGCTGAGTTGAAGGTACTCGCCGAACTCTCGCCCCTCGGCGATGGCGGAACCAAACTTATCTATCAGATTTGGGCCAGACCAAAATCGCTGCTCGGTTTCCTGCTGATTCCGCTTCAGGTTGGCTATGCCAGCCAACGAAAATTTGCCAGTGCATTCGAGGGCTATGACAAAATGGCGCTGGCAGAAATCCCGGTCCCCTCTGAGTACTCGAGCCCGGAACTCTCCTCCTCCGCTCGCGGTCGACTGGAAGCTTTGAAGGAAAAACTGCTGGTTGAGGGCGCCGTTCCCCGAGTGGTCGAGAAACTGATTGACTTCATTGAGCGAGCGGACGACTTTTCCCTCGCAAGGATCAGGCCCTACGCTCTCGCCGATCAATGGAGTGAGCCGCGCCGGGCCGTGCTGGCAGCCTGCCTCTTGGCAACCCGCCAGGGCCTGCTCGATATGCAATGGGACTTGCTGTGTCCTTTATGTCGGGGCCCACAAGAGAGCGAAACTTCCCTCGGCGACATCAGTTCCAAAGTTCACTGCGAAACTTGCCGGATAGACTTCACCGTTAACTTCGATCGATTCGTCGAGATTACGTTTAAGCCAAATGCTTCGGTGCGGCGCGCTGAGGTTAGAGACTATTGCATGGGCAGTCCGCAACGGACGCCGCATGTAGTAGTCCAGCAGTTGTTGGCGCCGCACACTAGCCGTAGCCTTATTTTGCCGCTGGAGGAGGGAAGTTATCGCCTGCGAACGTTGGAACTTCCGGGCGAACAATTGGTGACAGTACGCGCGGAGGGCGCCGAGACCGCGACGGCGCGGATTTCTGATCGCGTTTCTGGCGAAGAGTTGAAACTGGCACCTCGGACAACCCTGCAATTAGAAAACGCAAGCGACTCCGAACAATTATTTATTCTCGAGCGCTTGCAGTGGAGCGATCAGGCGGCCACTGCGGCCGAAGTCACGGCACTGCAAGTCTTTCGAGATTTGTTCTCCAGCGAGGTGCTCCGTCCCGGAGAAAGATCTCGGTAGGCACTCTGACCGTGCTCTTTACCGATTTGCGCCATTCCACCCAGCTCTACCGGGAAATTGGCGACGCGACAGCTTTCGGCCGCGTGCTAAATCATTTCGACGTGCTCAAGAAAGCAATTGCTGAGGCGGATGGTGCCCTCGTGAAGACCATTGGGGATGCTGTGATGGGTGTCTTTCGCGATTCGGCGTCAGCTTTGAATGCGGTGTTGACGGCGCAGCAGATTCTTGCAACGCCGCCTAAGGGGACCGCGCCGCTCACGCTGAAAGCCGGGATGCACAGCGGACCGTGCATTGCCGTTACCCTGAACGATCGGCTCGATTATTTTGGATCCACGGTGAACATGGCCGCGCGTCTTGAAGGGTTATCAACAGGTAACGATGTGATTATCTCGCGCTCTGTTTATGATGATCCGGACGTGCGGGAACTTATCAATTCGTCGGACACGAATCTCCAGGCGGTTCCGTTTGAGATCGTGTTGAAGGGATTTGACGAGGAGCGATTTGAATTGTGGCGAGTGGGAAAGAAAGCCACTGCGACCAATATTTCCGAGGTTGATTGAGACACCCGGACAATGTCTCATACGGCTTAACTTCACAGGTTTTGTAGATGTCAATCTTAGAAGCGCGAGAAGTATCCAAAATTTATCCGATGGGCACCACGAATGTGACGGCGCTCGACAAGGTCTCGCTGGCCGTAGGCGAAGGACAGTTTGTCGCGATCCAGGGAACTTCCGGTTCGGGAAAATCTACGCTGCTGAACATGCTGGGAGGACTTGATCATCCGACGACGGGTGAGGTCTTTTTCAGTTCAAAGCCGCTGGGACCCCTTACAAAAAAAGAGATGGCTCGCTACCGTCGCTATTCCGTGGGCATGATTTTCCAGGGCTTCAATTTGATTACCACGATGACCGCCCAGGAAAATGTAGGATTAGCCCTGGCATTTGCGGGCTTGCGGGGTGGCCAGCGGCGCAAACGCGCCGATGAATTGCTGGATCGAGTGGGTCTGGCTGATCGTTTGAACCACAGACCATCCGAGCTATCCGGCGGCGAGCAGCAAAGAGTAGCGATTGCGCGGGCGTTGGCAAATCGTCCCAAGGTGTTGCTCGCCGATGAGCCTACCGGAAACCTGGATTCCACGCGCGCACACGAACTGCTCGGTCTTTTAAGAGAGATGGTCACCAAAGATGCGTTGACGATACTGATGGTGACCCACGATCACGAATTGGCCACCAGCTTCGCTGATCGCATCGTTTTGATGAAAGACGGCCGTGTTGTGAACGGTAGTGACGGGTAAGTGGGATGACCGGCGCGTGTCGTTCTTCCAAAACCTGACAAGGAAGCGTAACTGTTTGGGGAACAAAACGCCCGAATCAGCGAGGCCAAGGTCCAAGGTTCGATGTAAAGCGGGATCGCAATCCGAGAGTCAATTATCAACACATGATTAAAGCAATATTTTTCGACTTCAACGGCGTCATTATTAATGACGAACGGCTGCAAATGACTGCTTACCAGCAGGTATTACAAGGACACGGCATCGAATTGACTGAGGCGCAGTATTTCGCTGCGTTGGGTATGGATGACCGCACCTTTGTGCGCACAGTTCTTGAGCGGGCAGGGAAGTTGACCGTCGAGACTACGGCGGCCGTGCGGCAGGCCAAGTTGGAGGTGCATCGGAAAATGATCGAAGACGAACTGCCGCTGTTTCCTGGAGTTGTTACATTTCTGAAAGCCAGCGCGCGGCATTTCTCATTGGGTTTGATTAGCATGGCCGATCAAAATGAAATCAGTTACGTGTTTGACCGGGCCGGGCTGCGCATACTCTTTTCGATCATCGTGAGCGCCGACGATGTGGGAGTTTGCAAACCTGATCCTGCGTGCTACCAGCGCGGGCTGGAAAAACTAAACGAGAAGCGGCGTGAGTCCAGGCGGCTGCCTTTGCTGCCCCGCGAATGTTTGGTGGTTGAAGATTCCCCGCCGGGAATTCAATCGGGAAAAGCGGCGGGCATGCGAACCCTCGCGGTGACAAACACCGTCTCGGAGGCTCAGTTGCGGGCCGTAGGCGCGGAAGTTGTAACAGCAGGTTTGGCTGATTGGAACGTAGACGCTGTGCGACATGTGTTTTCACAAGGATGAAGGCGGAAGGATGAAGGATGAATAAAGAACACGATTGTTGCGTGAAATATTGGACATCTTAAATAACGATCTTTCATCCTTCATGCTTTCCATTATGAGCTTCATCGACATTTTGCATCTAGCTTTACGAAACCTGCGTCAGGCTAAACTGCGTGCGGTCCTGACGACAATGGGAGTTGTCGTCGGAGTCGCCGTCATCGTCACGATGGTTTCTTTCGGGCTGGGCCTGCAGGGCAACATGCTGGCCCGGTTCAAGGCGCTGGATCTCTTTAGCGAGATTAGAGTGTTTGGTAGAAGTCTGGGCAACATGGCCGCGACAACGAAGGACCGGGGCGCGGGAAGAAGTAACGAGCCCAGCGAGAGGCGCCAGGGACGTCTGCGGCCAGACAACTCGCCAACACGCATCCTCGACGACACCGCAGTCGCAGAGATTGCGAAGATCCCGGGAGTGGCCTACGTCGAGCCGCACATCAGTTTCGCTGTTTATGTGCGATCCAACGGTCGCGTTTCGACGCAATTCGCCAGCGGCGTAGCGGTGCCGAATTCTTCGTCGCGCTTTCAGGAGTTCGTTGCAGGAAAGATGATCAGTTTGCCCAACACGGATGAGATCGTAATCAGCGAGCGCTTTGCAAAAGACTTCGGTTACGAGAATTTTCCGGATGCCGTCGGCAAGACAGTGGAGCTGCTTGCACCTCTGGATGAAAAGAAGGCCGACAAAGACGAGCAAAGTTCGGCGGATCAAGAGCCGGCAAACTTTTTTGGGATTCCCCTGGACGATCAAGCGCCCGATGAGGCCAGTCCGGAGGGGCTGGTAACGCAGACCTTCCGCATCGCGGGGGTTTTGAAAACCGAGGTTAGAGAAGGACCAGGACAAGGGGGGCTACGCGGCTTGTTGCCCACCTCCGACATCTACCTTCCACTGCGAACTGCGCGCGCCTGGACGCTCGAGCATCGCAGTCCGATGGGACAGGTGGCTCTGGAACTCGCACGAGGGAGTGGCGCGCTAGGTGACTCGGATACCGAAGGCTACGATTCGGCAGTCGTAAGGGTTTTAGATCCGGTAGCGCTCACAGACGTGCGCAAACGCATTGCCGATTTGGGCTTTGGGAGTTTTTCGATAGTTGACGAGTTGGAACAACTGCGCACGGTGTTTCTAATTCTCGATTCCGTGCTGGCATTGCTGGGCGGCATCTCGCTGCTGGTGGCTTCGTTCGGCATAGCCAACACGATGATTATGTCGATCCTCGAGCGCACGCGTGAGATTGGAATCATGAAAGCTATCGGAGCGGAGGATCGGGAAATCAAACTGATATTCTTTGTCGAAGCGGCCGTTATTGGTCTGACGGGGGGAGTGATAGGGACGTTGCTGGCGTGGGCAATAGATGGGATTGCCAACAGACTCGCTTATCGTTTTATTTTGAAGCCACAGGGTGCGTCTTACGTTGATTTCTTTTCTTTACCGCCTTACCTCTCTCTCGGCGCGATTCTTTTCGCGGTCGTGATTTCGATCCTTGCCGCACTGTATCCGGCCGCGCGAGCCGCACGCATCGATCCGGTCAAAGCGCTCCGGCACGACTGAACAGGGCATTTGTGCACCGAGGCTGGCCGCTCGATGTCGGATGGTCTTCGAGTCTTCCAGAGGTGGTCGGAGAGGCTGTGTAAAAACCCAAAGAGGACGTACGGTAATTTGCAGGTCTGGAAGGCGGACCTGTCCCCGCTCTTACGACGAGAATAAAAGTCGTTTAGACCAACAACTCAACTCATCCTCCAAAGGAGCTTCCTCACATTGCTCGCAAATAGTCGAACCTAAACCTCTCAGGCTTTGCTGAGTGGCGTGTAAGCTTGAGGCAGGGTCCACCTTCCTCACCTGCAAATTACCGCACGTCCTTTTGGTTTTACACAGCCTCTACCGCTCACGATTATTGGGTTGCTCCACTAGTCGCTGGTTTCACAACTCGTTTTTTTGGCTTTGGCTTGGCTACAACCTCAGGTGCAGGATTCCAAAAAGCGGAATCCCTCGCGGTGAACTCTTTCGGCAAATAGCTCATGCTTGGGTTGATCGCGTAAATGCTGGTCTCGCTTACAATCACGCTTTCGCCGGCCATCTTGTCTGCTTTCTTCTTCTGGTCATCCGTCATTGCCTCACGCACCCGCGGACCGATTCTGAGATCGTATTCGGCCAGCGATTTCATGGGCCTGAAAAACATGTAGGTTGTTCCCGGCATGCCCGCGATGACCTGAAAGGCCGCGATGTGAGTTTCTGCTTTGGCCTTTTCGCGCGCCACGTTAAGCAGGGTTGTCACATACTCGGAGTAGTTATCATCCTGCCCGGGACGCACCCGCACGGTCGTTATTGAGAAATATCGCATTTGGGCTATGTCAACCCCAGGCTTAAAACTGAGCTCCGGCCGAAAAACCGCTAGCATGTCGCGCATGCCGGAGTGAAGATCCGGGGCCTCCTTATCCAGTCGAGCAATTTCGGCTCCCATCGTGACGTTGACACTCGCCATTTTTTTGTCGGTTTCCTTCGTGATCATCTCGATATCGGCAAAGGACTCACTGGGGGTGACGTACAGCACCTCGTTCTCGCTGCCCGCCACTGGGATCATTGCGATGCGGTGGTTCGGTGTCTTGAGCTTGCCAAAGATTCCGGCATAGCCGGCCGAGTGCCTGTTGTGGGCCGGCATCATTCCTGGCTTGATTTCCTCACGGACGATTAGTAACACTCGCGGGGGAGAGTTCCTATCGTCTGTTTGTGCATTGGCGTGGGAGAAACAACAAACGCAGAGAGAAACAAGAACTAAAAGGAGAGACTTCTTCATAGCTTACCCACCTCCATGGGTTGAAGGGCGTCTGCAATCTACAACACTTGGAAAGAATACAGCGAGATGGCGAGACTTATATGACCAAAACGTTACCAAGTCAATAGTGCGACCAGGAAATCCGGAATTGGAGACTAGCTTACGGTGAGAGACTGGCCGCAGCGATTACAGAAACGGGCAGAAGCTTCTTTCTGAACAGCCCCACATCCAGTACAGGTACGGCCCACTTGTAGATTCGCACCGCAAGACGAACAGAATTCTGCGCCGGCGCTGTTCGCGGCACCGCAAGTTCCACAACGGCCGGGCAGGGGAGGAATGTAGCCTCCGGCTTTGCGCGCTATGTGCTCTTCGATTATTTTCCAGGCATCTTCGGTAATCCTGTATTGCCAGTAAGCGCCCAGCGCCGGCAGCGCCAGCAGCAACCCGGCAGAAAGCATCAGGGCAACGGCAGCGACGGCGGCTTTGTCAAACCACTTCTGCATGCCAATCTCAACCCGCGTTCCGCCCGCCTCCGGCGTAATCTTGATTGTCAGCGCGGCTGATAGTCCGGTGAGGTCGCGCAACGTGCTAGACTTACGAGCCTG
>JACDCK010000035.1:9339-15046 GCA_013817595.1 Pyrinomonadaceae bacterium
CATGCTTTATCTACTCTACGCTGAGGGCGAACGCAATGTTCGGATGGAACTTGTTCTGCGGAAGACGATAAGGAAGCGTGAGGTCTCGTGCGGAGAGTTTCCGCGCTGGGACTCGCTGCTGAGAACCAGAGTTAAAAGCCTTGTCTGAGAAGTGCCGACTAAACAACGAGGAGCCGAATAAGTGAAAACCCTGCACCGTCTTCTTACTCTGGTCCTGGTCCTAAGTCTCTGGGGTCTGCTGAGCTCGACCCTCACCGTTCGTCCTGTTAACTCGCAGACCGTACCCGCGATCCTGCTCGATGGCTTTACGCCTCAAGCATCAGTCTCCGAGCGCTCGCGGGAGGAGCAGTTTCGTGCGGCGCCCGATGCAAACTCCGCGCGCGAACATCTGAGGCGTCTCACT
The DNA here is from genome assembly GCA_013817595.1 of Pyrinomonadaceae bacterium. Classification (GTDB taxonomy): domain Bacteria; phylum Acidobacteriota; class Blastocatellia; order Pyrinomonadales; family Pyrinomonadaceae; genus PSRF01. The sequence continues at coordinate 9,743 of JACDCK010000035.1, forward strand.
GCCGAGCCCCACGTGGCGGGGACGAAAGAAGATTACGCGACGGCGGTTTATGTGCGCGATCAAATTCGTAGTTACGGCATCCCGGCTGAACTTAAGGAGTATGACGTCCTGCTGCCATATCCCAGGCAACCGAGCATTGTGGAGATAGTGGGGAGACGGCGGGAAAGGCTAAGTGTCAAGGAAGTAATCGTTCCCGAAGACCCGACGTCATCGAGTCCCAAAATAATTCCGCTCTTTAATGGCTATAGTCCGAGCGGTGATGTCACAGCCCTGCTGGTTTATGTCAACTATGGTTTGCCTCCTGATTATGAAGCGCTAAAGAAACTCGGCGTTGATGTAAAAGGCAAGATTGTCCTCGCGCGCTACGGCAACTCATTTCGGGGGGTAAAGGCGAAGGTGGCCGAGGAAAATGGCGCGATTGGATTAATCATTTATTCGGATCCGGCAGATGACGGCTACATGCAGGGTGACGTCTATCCAAAAGGCCCCTGGCGTCCTGAAAGCTCTGCACAGCGGGGCTCGGTCCAGTATTTGTTTCAGTATCCGGGCGACCCGTTGACACCCGGGAAGCCCGCGATTCCTGGTGTCGCGAGGTTGAAGATCGAGGAAGCAACCGATCTGACGCGCATCCCCGTACAGCCAATCTCATACGGAGACGCGCGCCGGCTGCTGGAACCAATGCGCGGGCCTGTGCGACCCAGAGGCTTTCAAGGTGGATTGCCGTTCGCATATCACGTCGGCGGCACTGACGATCTGCGGGTCCATCTGAAAACTGAGATGGACTACCAGATTCGCAAGATCTGGAACGTGGTAGCTCGCATAGAGGGTAATGGAGAAAGGGATCGGTGGGTGATCATGGGCAATCACCGTGATGCCTGGACCTTCGGCGCGGTAGATCCTAACAGCGGCACAACCGCAATGCTGGAAGCTGCTCGAGGCTTTGGTCAGTTGCTGAAGAACGGTTGGAAACCGCGTCGCACGATCGTGCTTTGTAGTTGGGATGGCGAAGAGTATGGGCTGATCGGCTCAACGGAATGGGCCGAAGAATATGCTGACGAATTAAGAGAAAAAGCAGTCGCTTACCTAAATATGGATGCGGCAGTTTCTGGTGCAAACTTTGGTGCGTCATCCGTCCCGTCGTTGTGGAAGTTGATTCGCGGCGCGACGCGGGACATCCGCGATCCCAAAACGGGAAAGAGCGTGTATCAACAATGGCAGGACCGAAGTCGCGAGTCACTCCCTGAACCGGAGTTGACTGATGCCCAAACTGGTTCGGACGTGAACATCGCCGAGGCGCGCATTGGCGCGTTGGGATCAGGATCTGATTACACACCGTTTCTGCAGCATCTGGGTATTTCCTCCCTCGACATGGGGTTCGGTGGTGATTACGGCGTCTACCACTCCGCCTATGATTCATTTCACTGGATGACACGCTTCGGTGATCCAACCTTTGCTTACCACGTAGCGGCCGCGCAGTTGTGGGGCACGGTGGCAATGCGTCTCGCTGATGCGGACGGACTTCCGTTCGACTACGTAGACTACGGCGCGCAGATCAACGAATTCTTTACCGAGAGCGTAAAGACGGCGAAGCGCCGGAATCTATCAGCCGCATTTGATGAAAAGGGAATGAGCGACGCGATTGAAGAGTTCTCCCGGGAGGCTGGCCGGGTTGAGAAGAGCCGGCAAGAAACAGTGCTCGAGGTCGGGCGAAAACGGGTGGAAGCGAACGATCGGTATCGTGGGGCAGAGGTAAGATTGAAACGCATTAACGACGCATTGCTGGCAACCGAGCGCGCGCTAACTGACGTTCGAGGGTTGCGTGGACGGCCCTGGTACCGGCATCAGATCTACGCGCCGGGATTTTATACGGGCTACGCAGCTCAGCCGCTTCCTGATTTTCGTCAGGCGATTGAAGATCGAAGCACGGCCAACGCAAAAGAAGCTCTGGATAGAATCGTCGCGGCAATGAAGCGGGCCACCGAAGTATTGCGCAAGACGCGTGACTAAGTGTCGCCCATGAAGACCTGGGTTTGGAGTTCTGAAATCCGCAGCGGAGAGACACAGACCAGGGACAAACACTAATACGAATTAAGGAGAGGGATCATGGGAAGAAGGCTTAAAGGGATGTACATCTTTCTTGTTTTGGTTTCATTGGTTTCAGTTTCAGCCATTGTCGCGCAACAGCCGCGTGGACGAAGCCCGCGCAAACCCGCGCTGGCACCGAAACCGGATCTGAAAATTAAGTACAAGACGAACACCGGCGGGCAGATGATGGAAAGCGTCACAATGCTTAAAGGCGCGCGCGAACGCAGCGAAATCCGTACCGGCCAGATGGCCATGGTGAGTATCATCCAATGTGATCTCAAGCGTACGATTCAACTGAGCGAGAACGCTCGCAAATACGTCATCACATTGATGGAAGGAAGCGATTCCACCGGCTCCGTCCCGAGCAGTGCAGTGCCGAGTGGGCCGGCGGAGCCATCTCGCCGTGGGGGCGTTGTAACTTACACCACGACCTCCATCGATACAGGCGAACGCAAAGAAATGTTTGGGTTTATGGCGAGACACCTCAAGAGTTCCACCGTCACCGAATCGTCTCATGACGCATGTAATCCGCTGAAGCAGCGAACTGAGCGGGATGGTTGGTACATAGACTTCTCTTTTGGACTTGATTGCAATCAAGGTGGAAGCTATGCGGCAAACTACCCCGTCGCGCCTGGTGGATGTAGGGATCGCATTCAGTTCAAGCAACTAGGAGCTGCGCGCACTGGATATCCACTAATGGAGACGACCACGATGTACGGCGCCGACAATAAGGCAATGTTCACATCAACCAAGGAGGTGGTGGAGCTCTCGCGGGAGCCGCTTGATACGGCTTTATTCGACGTGCCCGCCGGGTACACTGAAACGCAGAACTCTCAGGAACTATACGGCGCGCCCTCAACGGCGGAAATGACAGGCTCAGCGATGACTGCGCCTGACACTGGCGCAGACGACCGAAACAATGCAATGTCCAGTCTGACCGAAACAAAACCAACGGGGACCCTCCGCGTGGGAGTCGTGACGATCAATAACATGAGCGATCGGCCGGTTTCACTCGACGAGTTGCGTGAACGTCTGGTAAATGGAATTGAAGGGGCGGGAATCGATGCAGTGCCGCTGAACGCGACATCGCCAGCCGCAGCTGAAGCCGAAGCCAAAGCCAAGCAATGCGATTTCATCCTCTATACCGACATCGGTAGTTTGAAGATCTCTGCGGCGAAGAAGCTAGGTGGAATCCTGGGCCGAGCCACGGGAGTTGGCGGAATCGATAGGAGCGATGCGCGTGTCGACTTTAAACTATTTGCTGTGGGTGAAACTTCACCCCGCTTACACTCGTCCGTAACCGGGAAAGAGGAAGGTGATGAAGCAAGCGTGGGAACGGCTCTGGACTCGGAGGCTAGGACAGTCAGCGCTGCAGTGAGGAGAGGCACGTAGGGTTTCTACACGTAGAGGCGCGATGTGGCGCGCCTCTACATTTTTATTATTTGTCATTGCAAAGACAAAAACCGACCCAAACGGAAAATGGACAGTTTTTCCCGTCGCTTTCGTCCTTGCTTTTTCCTTACTTTTCAACCGGTGGCGGTAGCTTCTTAGCAGCATCCAGTATCGACTCAGCTACTTCTGTGAGCTCTTCAAAACGCGCTATCTCTGCATCGCCCTTAGCTTGCTCACGCAAAGGCCGCAACTGATCGAAGATTCGAGTTGCCTTCGCTGCTAGTTTCCGGAGCGCTTTGGGAATCAGCTGGTTCTTTTCGTCGCGCGCACTGACATCGTCGATATTAGTGATGGCTTCGTCCAGGATCTTCGCAATGTCGCCTAGCAATTCCGCGCGCGAACCATTTGGCAGTTCCCCCCACTTTTCAGAATCTTTCTTTAGTTGCTTTGGACTCGGAGCATCCACGCCGGTCAATACCAGCAGGCGACGATCTGCTGCTTTCACAAAAATCTCAATACGTTGATCCAGAACTTGGGCATCCTTGACCAGTTCCACCTCCTGCGGGGTCAAGTGATCCCGAGACTGAACAGCTCTGGCCGAACTGGAGAGAGTCAAAGGTGGCAGGCAAAGGAGGGCGAGCACCACTAAATTAGTTCGAGTCGTTATCATGGTGTTCTCTCCGGCCCCGCGGCGCTGTTCTTACGTGTTTTGTCCGGTGGTCTTTCCTCAGCCTTTTTCTGAGGTTCACGAAACACTGTGTGTCCATAAAAGGAATTGAGTGCTTCAGTTCGTCCTTTACGCGCGAATTCCTCAAGTCCCTTGATCCAAACGGCGTACTCCAAAGGCGTGCTGCGTCGAATTGCAGTAAGGCGCGGCCCCTGTGCGCGCAGAGCTAACTCGATCCGCTTATAGAGATCCCGAGTCTTATCCTTATCGCGCATCATTGGGCTGAGGTAACTTAGTGCATCATCTATCAGGGCCTCGTATTTACCCAACTCTCCAGTTGCGCCTTCGAAGTCGTGTTGGTTCGTAAGAACCTCAGCTTTGGAGAGACGAAGCTCCGCGAGCTCGATGGTGGTGCGGATGCGCGCTTTAGAGTTGTCTGCCCCATCAATTCGTTCACGTTCCACACGTGAAACTATCCTGAGCGGGGGCGGGGCGGTGAGTTGTTGGGCAGCAGGCTCCTGAGCGCGCAAAGCGGGAACATAGATGGCCAGACAAAGCAGCGCGAGCTTGAGTACTCGGTACGAGATTCGCAAATGAGTGCCAAGGGATTTCATTTCTCAGGCAGTCAATTAAGTGGAAGAGTCTCTCTTCTCTAAGGCTTACGCTTGACTCCCTGTCCCAGCTGGATCTGGCGGCGCAGAGAAGGCAAGCGTAAATTCACCTTGTCGATCTCGAGTTGATTGGTTTTCGCATCAGCACGCCCTTGAAAAGCTTCGTAGGCTGCCAGGGCCTCTTTGTATTCTCCAAGATAATCATGTGCGCTGGCAATGAAATAATAGGCCACCGCCAAGTCAGGTTTCTTTTTTAAGAGCCACTCATATTCCGGGATGGCTTCCGGGTAGCGCTTCTGTTCATATAGCGCGGTGGCCAGATTGGCGTGAGCGACATAATTGTCAGGAAACGCCGAAATGACTCGACGCAGGATATGGGCCGCCTCGGCAAATTGCCGAGCGCGGACCAGGGTGGAGGCATACCCGGTTGCATACTCGGGATTGTCCGGTTCGATCTGTGTGGCTCGCCGATAGAATTCGAGTGAGCGTACAGGATCGTCGGTGCGATATGAGGCTCCGAGCCGAGCCAGCAGCGAGGCACTGCGAGGA
>JACDCK010000036.1 GCA_013817595.1 Pyrinomonadaceae bacterium
AGTTTGTCGCCTTGGGCCGTGTCGATTCACAGGACTTGATAGAGCCTTATGGTTTAACGCCCCTGGCTATTCGGATGTGTCGTTCGACTAATGGCGTGAGCCGCAAACACGGTGAAGTGTCCCGAGATCTGTGGCACAAGCTTTGGCCCCAGAGAACAGTTGACGAAGTTCCTATCACGCACGTCACAAATGGTGTGCATGCGCCTACGTGGGTTGCCCCACTCATTCGTTCGCTTTATGAGAGCTACGTTGGGGACGATTGGTCTGATCAAGCGCGCGACAAGGCCCGTTGGGAGCAGGGCATTGCGAAAATTTCTGACCAAGAGTTGTGGGCCGCGCATTCGCTGTTGAAACAGCGGCTCATTGCCTTCATCCGACATCGTTCGTTTCATGCGCGCATGGAACGTGGGGAGAGCATCCAATATACCGAATCGGCGCGAAGGATGTTTGACCCTGAAGTGCTCACCATCGGGTTTGCGCGCCGCATTGCCGGGTACAAGAGATGGAGCCTGCTGCTCAAAGATTCGGAGCGACTCCTGCGAATTATCAACCTCGCGGATCGTCCGGTGCAGTTTGTCTTCGCCGGCAAGGCGCATCCTCAAGATCAGGGAGCGAAACTTATTCTCCAGCAGGTGGCTCAATGGAAATATGACGCGCGGGTTCTGGCTCGGGCGGTGTTTCTGCCAGATTACGATCAGGAGGTTGCGCGTCAGCTAGTGCAGTCAGTCGATGTCTGGCTCAATGTCCCCCGCCGACCGCTGGAGGCCTCGGGAACGAGCGGTGAAAAGGTGGCCATGAACGGAGGATTAAATCTCTCCATACTCGATGGCTGGTGGCTGGAAGGCTACGACGGCACCAACGGTTTCGCAATTGGCAGCTCGGCGGAAGGCGCGGAAGCTGGCGACGTGGATACCAGCGATGCTGAATCGCTGTACCGGGTTCTGGAGCAGGAGGTTGTCCCACTTTATTACGAGCGAGATTCCGACGGCCTACCCCGCAAATGGATCTCAATGATGAAGCGCTCCATCGTTACTCTGGTTCCCGAGTTCAACAGCGACCGCATGGTTGAAGAATACGCGCGGCGGATCTATTCATAGTGGTAGACTGGCTTCCCGACATCTCAGAATGAATCCTATGGCCGCCCTTCCGCCGCATTCGCTCTGAATGTCGCTTTAGGTTTGAGCCTTCATGAAACACTGCACTATCTGCAAAGTAAAGTACGACGACAGCGTGAGCTTCTGCCCGGTTGACGGCGAAGTTTTGGAAGACGATCCGTCCTCGATAGTTGATACGGTCCTTGACGGCCAGTATCAAATCGAATCAATGCTGGGCAAAGGAGGAATGGGAGCGGTCTATCGTGCTCGCCACATCCTTCTTGGTGATCGGGTCGCGATCAAGATTCTTCCTCCCGAGGTGCGCACCAACGCGGAATGGCTGCGGCGGTTTCGCCGGGAGGGTCAGGCGGCGCGACGCTTTCGTCATCCAAATGCTGTCACCGTTTACGATCTCCGTACAGCAAGCGATGGCACTATCTACATGGTGATGGAGTATGTTGAAGGCCGCACGCTCAGCCAGGAAATGAAGGCCCGCGGCCCCATGACTCCGGCGGAGGCTTTCGAAATTCTGGAACCGATCATAAGTGTGCTTAATACGGCCCATGCAATGGGAGTCGTGCATCGGGACCTAAAACCTGAAAACATCATGATGGGTAAATCCAGCACAGGGGAACCAGTCGTGAAGTTACTCGATCTTGGCATCGCCAAAATGCGAGAAGTTGCCGGCGCTGATGGCGGCGGTGCCACCGCACTAACTATGGCGGGACAGGTGCTGGGTACGCCGCACTACATGTCACCGGAACAGTGGGGCGAGTTGCCGCGGGATGGCGATTCAGAGATTGATGGCCGCGCGGACATCTATAGCCTGGGCCTGGTCTTTTACGAGATGATTGTCGGCAAGCGCCCTTATTCAGGTCTGACGCTTCACGAGTTGCGCCGCGAACACATTTCTGTCGTCCCACCTCCGCTGCACGAGGCTGTTGCGGGTGTTTCCCGGTTTTTTAGCGAAGTCATCGCCCGCGCCATCGCAAAGGATCGTAATAACAGACAAGCTACCGCCGGCGAGCTGGCGGCTGCGTTGCGGGGAGCGATTGACTTAGTGACGCCAGAAGATTTATCAAGAACGGTTCCTGATCTTCCCCGTATTGAAGCTTCGAGATCACACACCTCGAACATACCCAAAGCCGGCGCAACAGAATCGGACCTTAACGCTCCGACCATTATCACCGTCGACTCGAGCGCCACGCTGTCTGCCATTCAGTCTCCAGCGCCGCACGTGGCGGGTCCATCAGAAGGACCACCTGCTATTGGCAAACCATCAGCAGGGACACCAGCGGGTAAATCGGAGTGGCAGAGTGTGGAAGCCTCCTCACCGGTAGCCGCTCCTGTTGACATGTCTTCGAGTGTGACAATCCCTCAGGCGCCAAAGCCTCAGGTCGCTCAACCCGCACGTCGCGGACCGATGATGTTAGTAGGCGCCGGCGTGCTCGTGCTTATCCTACTTATTGTGGCAGTTGGAGGCTTTTTCGCTGTCAAATGGCTAACAGGAAAATCAGACAACACCGCTGAGGGAACTGAAGATAAGAATCCTCCATCAAATGGAACAACCGGTGTAGAGACGAAGAATTTGGGGCGCTACTGGCTCGAGCTTCTGCCGGAGTCTCTAATAGGAGAGCCTGTTCGCGTTGCCGGTGTCGTGCCACTTGCATCCGGACAGTCATTCAAGTTTCACTTCGTATTTAGCGAGGACGGCTATTTGTACATCGCCGGGCCCGGTGAACAGAACCAGCCCACCGCGTTTTTGACGGCTAAACCTCCGGCGGTTTCGGGCCTGGAAAGCAACCAGGTTTCTAAAGAGGTTGATTTCAGTTTTCCGAGTGGATTGGAGCATTGGCTGAAGCTGGATAAGAAGGCGGGAATTGAGAATTACACAATCATCTTTTCCGCGACTCCGCTTAACGAGCCTAAGTTCCTTAGCGACGAAGCCACCGGACAGCCATTAACGCGGGAGGAGCAGATGGAGTTGACTAGTTTCCTGGCCAAATACAAAAGGAGCGCACCGAAAAGCGAACTCAATGACAAAAACGCAAATGAACCGTTCATGGAAGTGAGAGTCCCGAAGTCCGGCCCCTCCGGCACTCTAGTTATCTTTGACATTCGTATTCAACACAAATGAGCTCGCCGGATTCACGTAATTTGTTTTCAAGGAGATTTTGAGATGAGAACAAGGACGATACTTTTCCTCCTGGCAATGGTGCTGGGTGGCTTTGGCACCGGAGGTGTGGCGCTCTCATTTGGGCAGGAGCAGGAGGAACATGTTCGCGGGGCATTTCTCACCACGCGCCCCAAGCCGGTTGAAAAGAGCGGCCCGAATGGCACCACGGCTAGACCGAGCCGGCGACGACCGAAGGCGACCCTGGTCAAACAAACGACCTCAGCTAGTTCGACAGTAGCGGTCGGAACAGCTAGTACTTCCGTTGCGGTCGGAGCCAAGACGGAAACGAAGACTGCCGCCGTTGTCACCGAAAAGCCGAAGGCCCAAAAGCTGGGACTGGGGCTTACACTCTTTACACGCGACGCGAATGGGCTGGGCGTCCGAGCGGATCCTTCTCGCGTGTTCCGAAGTGGCGAACGCGTTCGGGTTTTGCTCGAGACAAATACCGACGGTTATCTTTACATCTTCAACACCACCGACGGGGGCAAGCCAGTAATGATTTATCCCAACGCGGAGCTGGACGAAGGTGGAAACTACATTCAGTCGCACGTGCCATTCGAGATTCCTGCAAGCTCTGCAGGAGAAGAGCGGTTGCGTTGGTTTACTTTCGACAAGTATGCCGGAGCTGAGCGTCTCTTTTTTGTGTTCACGCGCGATCCTTTGCCATTAGTGCCCATTGAAGATGATCTAATCAACTATTGCAAGCGGGACAAGAATAAGTGTCCCATAAAGCCTGAAACCGAGCTGTGGGTGAAGATTCAGACAGAACTGAGCGCGCCCGTCCAGGTCGCGAAATCGGAGCGATATGGCAAGGCCCAGACCGCTATCGAGCAGGACGCCAGCACGCGCGGCCTTGGTCTGAGTAAAGATGATCCGGAGCCATCCCTGGTCATGATGAGGGTTTCGACAGACGCCAACATCCTCGTTGCGATGCTTGAACTCATACACAAATAGTCAGCGCTCGGAAACGTTCATTTCTTAATGGACCCGCCCGGAAGGTTCGAGCTCTAGCGGACGACCGCAAAATGGGTGGGCTCGTTCTCAGGGAGAGTAAGAGATCCACGAAAAGACACGAAATGAATCGAACGAAGAGTTTTTTCGTGACGCTTCGTGTGATTTCGTGGATCGTTCTTGCTTGCCCGCAGCCTGCTAGTCCCTTACGCTGAACCTTCAACCAGAAGTAAATTGAAAGAGGAGAATCCCCATGAACTTCGAGGCCACTAAATCCATCACCCAATTTTTAGGTGTAAGTCTCCTGTTAGGTCTTTGCGCGTTTCCGTTGGCGGCAGACCTAGGTACCACTCCAGTCGTTCAGCAGCCTGATCAAGCTGCAACGGCGCTCCAGCAGGGTCGTCGCCTTCTAAAGCGCGGCAAGTCTGATCAGGCTCTGGGCCAACTACAAACTGCCTTGAACCTCTACACAGCCGCTAAAAACAACCGCGGTATCGCAGCCGCACACAACGAATTGGGTGACCTCTACTTGCGACAAGGGCAATACAACGTTGCGCTCGACCACTACCAGAAGGCTTTCGAAGGTTTTGTTGGCGCTGAACAGAAACAGGATGTGGTTACGGCGGCGGTGGGTGTGGCTGACGATAGGTTCAACGCCAACCTGATGCTGGCCAAGATTGGCGATATAAATTTCCGGCTGGGAAGGATTCCTGAAGCCAGTGCGGCTTACGGACAGATGGTGGTCAAGAAACCCGAGGGCGCGGCGTCGAAAGTCGGCCGACGATTTGGAGGGTTTGGGGCAATATTGGGCGGCCTTTCCACCGGCAGCGTCCCCGTCGCGGCACCCACCAGCGCCCTGACAATAGCACTCGAGGCTAAAAAAGAACTCGATGAGTATCGCAGCTCGATCGTCTATTCGAGCTATCAACTTGGCATGGCGCGAATCGCTTATTTTAATAACGATCTGGAAACAGCCAAAAAGAATTTTCTGAGTGCGCTCGAGGCGGCCGGTAGCAGTTTGGCCGGTATTGGCAACCTTGGGCAGACGCGACGCTTCCGCGCGGCTGCAAGAACGAGTCTCGGCGACGTGGCGCTACGCCAAGGTAAGCTTAAAGACGCGACTAAGTTTTACACCGAAGCCGCCAAGGGGGCACAGGATGATAAGCGCCTCGATTTGATGTGGCCGGCGCAACGCGGGCTGGGCCGCAGCCTGTGGTTACAGGCTGGGCAGGAAAAGGACCCCAAGAATGCCGGCACGATGAGGGAATCCGCAGTCGGGAATTATCGTGAAGCGATCAAGACGATAGAGACGCTGCGGCAAGGCAGCTTACACGCTGACGAAGCGCGCACGACCTTTCTGGCCACCACCAAGAATGTATTCGATGAGGCGTCAAATTCGCTTGCGGAGATGGCTTTGCTTGCCGCGCCCGCCGCCGGTGCTCCACTTGAGGGCAACGCGCTGGCTTACGCAGCAGAAGCTTTCAAGATCACCGAACAGGCGCGCGCCCGTTCATTGCTCGATCTTCTCAGCGAAAGCGGTACCCCAGTAACAGAAGGCGTTTCCGTCGAACTTTTCAAGCGCAAACAGGAGAACCTGGATCGTCAGCAGGAAATTGCCGAGTTGCTAACAGGAATCAATATTTCTACTGACGAGCCAAAGAAGAAACCGGGAGAACTGGAAGCGGAACTCGACAAGCTACAAACTGCTTTCAATGAAATCGAGAACCAGATCAGAGTAGCAAGTCCACGGTATGCCGCCCTGACCTCAGGACAGTCCTTATCGCTTGCCGACGTACAGCAGAAGGTTCTCGACGATCAGACAGTCTTGCTCGAGTACAGCCTGGGACCCGAAGCCTCTTATCTTTGGGCGGCAGATTCAAAGAGCCTGACGCTTTATAAACTCGCGCCTCGGCCCACGCTGGACAAGCTGGTAACCGATCTGCGCGCCCAACTCATTCCCGCGAAACTGCAGCGTCGTATCGTGGGCATTGACGTGGCTGCCGATCCCACGCGAGGACTCGGCGTCGTTACCGCGTCGGAGGATGCCGCACCGTTTATTGCCGCCTCGAGCGCCCTGTACAAAGCGGCAGTTGAACCAGTTAGCTCGCTCATCGCAGAGAAGCGCTTGCTGGTTGTCGCTGATGGTGGACTGAATTACATACCTTTTGAAGCCCTGGTGAAAACGGCCGGCGGCGACTATTCGTCCGCGCCGTATCTCATCAAAACAAATGAGATTGTCTATGCCCCGTCGGCATCGGTAATCGGCGCCATCAGGCAGCAGGGAGCCAAATCTCCAGGTCGGGCCATGCTGGTGATAGCAGATCCGGTTTTCAACTCAAACGATGCGCGGGGAAAAGGAGTCGTCCCGTCCACAGCTTCTGCTGAGACGCGTGGCCTGGGGATCGAGAGTGCTTTAACCGATGTCGCCGGCCAGGGCGGTGTGGCCATCGCCGAATCAGCGAAAATGCAGGGCCTGCCGCTGGCGAGACTTACGGGCACACGCACCGAAGCTGAGCAGATTGCCCGCCTGGGAAGAGCTTCGGGAGCGCCGACCGACGTTTGGCTCGACCTCGATGCGAGTGAGGCGAATCTTGGAGTGCGCGACGTCACTAAGTATCGGGTTCTGCACATTGCGACCCATGGTCTGTTGAACGCGGAGCGTCCGCAGTTTACCGGGGTCGTACTTTCTCTCGTGGGTAACAAAGGTGACGACGGTTTTCTCCGTACCGATGAGGTTTTTAACCTGCGGCTGGGATCGCCGTTAGTTATGCTCTCCGCGTGTGAGACGGGACTAGGGAAGGAAAAGCGCGGCGAGGGTGTAATGGGCCTCACGCGAGCTTTCCTGTACGCCGGCGCTCCGACCGTTGGGGTCAGCCTCTGGTCAGTCGCGGATAAATCGACTGCCGACTTGATGACCGATTTTTACAAGCGCCTGCTTTCGTCACCTGGTGCCGCTTCGCTGGGAGGGTCTCCGTCCGCCGCCATGCGCGAGGCGCAACTTGCCATGATCAGTGGGAAGAAATACAGCGCCCCGTTCTACTGGGCACCATTTGTTCTAGTCGGTGACTGGCGCTAGTGGATGGCGGCGAAAGGCTGACGCAAACTGTGGCAGTTCAAGGAAAGAACTCTTAAGTAGGTCGAGCGGCGCCAGCCAGGGCCCGGCCTCTGCCGAGCCCTTTGCAACCGCCATCTACAACACTGGCTCAGGTAAGACTTACCGACCGACCGTGATAGTGAAAGTCGCCGCGGGAACTGTGCTCTTTAAATCGTAGCTGTCAATTGCCAGGTCGGCGAAACGTTGGCCTTGCAGGCGAGTCACTATGCGGAAGGGAAGCATCATGCAATCGGCTCGGCGGTAATCACTGCGCTCCTCTTCAATGATTACGTTGCTGTTGTAGCGCGTACTTATCTTGTCAATGAGGAAGGTCTGCTGGTTAATCCAGTAGCGGACCGTGTCCTGCGGATTGAACTTCACTTCCACCACGTAATCATTGCCTTCATCCCTCTGCCGTACCGTCACGAGTTGACCCTCGATGGCCCGGTTCAGAGTGTCAAAGCCCATCATGGCCCAGTGGCGCGAAGCCGCGGTCTCACTAACTCGAAACTCGTTGCCGAAGATCATTCCGCCACCCTGCGTGCCGGTAAAGACTAAGTAAGTTCGCCCAGGTAGGGTCGCACTCGGCGCCACATCAAGTCTCCGTCGCATCAGCTTATCCTGATAGTCGGTGATCCTAAGTCTGACCTCCGCGATGGCTCCAAGCGGGTTCGCAGCCAATCCACCAAACGCCGCCGCATTTACAAAGCCGTTGGCCTGAACCGTAACATTTTGCATGCCGGCGTAATCAGGACCGCCGTGGGCGATTCGAGTGACGCTAAGAATTTCGCGGCCGGTAAAGTCGGCAGCCGCGTTGGGGGTGGTCGTTGCAGTTATGGTCAACGCCATAACCGCCAAGCAACAACAAGCAAAAATCTGAGCTTTCATGCGAGTTAATCTTCGTAACACGATTTAATTGTCCTCCGGTTGATTTGTATGTGGGAGACCGTTTGCCTTTTGGAACCAGGTCAGCGCACGTCGGTGAAAGAGCTACAAATAGGTGCTTCACGAAGCCGGTGGCGACGCTATTCACCTGTCTTCATCCGATGTCCTGACAGCGAAGGGCAATCCCGGTAGCGCCTAGCAACCCGAAAAGCATTGCCAGAAGCACACCGAGATTTGTCCAATGTCCTCCCCATGGATGCAGGAAATCCACGAAACTACTGAGGTCGTCAGGGACTTTCTTGGCCCCGGCTACCTCGGGCGCAGGGTCAGGCTCCGGCGCCGTTGGCTTCTCGGGAGAATCTCCCTTCATCAGATCCTTCTGATATTGGTCCATGTTCTTTTCGAAGTCTTTCGACTTCTTTTGAGCATCGGACCGGTAAGCATTAATTCTTTGCTGAGCCTCCCGGATGTTTTTATCGTTCTCATGCTCAATCTGTTTATAAAGCCCGCGGCCTTCGTTCTTGCTAGCCGGCTCGGCGCTCTCGTCTTTTCCACGTAGGACGTCGAGACCCGACAGCCGTTTCATTTCGTCAAACGTCCAGGTCGCAGGCATCACAACACCAGCCACTTTAGCGATTCCAACCGGCACGCCGACAAGTCCTGAGAAGAGGATTTGCGGAATCAGAATGAGCGGCACGAGGCTCGTAGCCATTTCAGACGTTCTTACTACCGCCGAGATGAAAAGACCCAGGGCAATCCCGACCATGCCTGTCAGGATCATCACGAATAACTGCGGGAAACCTCCAAACCTGCCGGGCAAGTCCATCAAGGTGGTGAGATCCAGCAGCTTCAGGGTACCGAAAAGAAGGACGCACTGGAAGCTCAGGAGCAGCACAAAGAGTTTCGAGCCTACGTAAGGCAGCAGCCGCAGATTTACCATGCGCTCTCGGTTATAAACCGCTCGTTCCCTGATGACTTCTCTGGCAGCCACCGAGGTCCCAAACCAAAGAGCAACCAGCGCCAAAATGAAGTAAGGAAAATCGCGCTGTCCCTTGGCATCGACGACTAAATAGGTGAGCAGCGCGATAATCGGCGCCTGCGCAAAGAGGATGAAGAGATTAAACTTGTCCCGAGCTAATACTCCCATATAGCGACGCGAGAGCGTGGCCCACTGTCGTAACAGATCACCGAGCGTCGTTCGTCTCTTAGCCGGAGCGGCTTGTTGCGGCCGGCTCGAAACCTCCGTTAGAGGGATCGCTACGTTAAGCTTGTATTGCGGAGTCTGAATGAAGCGGCGCTTCCATTCCTCTGCCACTTCCTCAGCTACCTGTTCTCGTGATGCAGGCCGGTCACCCTTTGCCAGGCGCTCACTAATCGGCGCTTCAAGTTTGTCGTACAGGTCTTTGAAGCTCTCGGCGCCCACGTGCTCGAGTGCCTCATCCGGCCTTCCATAAAAGACCAGTTTGCCGCGCATGAGTAGAACGATCTTGTCGAAGAGCTTGACGTTCTCCATCGCATGCGTGGTCAGGATAACTGTTCTTCCCGACTCGGCAATCTGTCGGAAAAGCTTCATAACTTTCTCTTCCGTGGCCGGGTCCAGTCCTGAAGTCGGCTCGTCAAGAAAAATGACTGAGGGCTTGGTAATAAGCTCTACCGCAATCGAGACGCGCTTGCGCTGTCCTCCGGAAAGCTGCGCGATGGGAACATCTCGGCGCTCGGAGAGTCCGGTAACATCCATCACTTCAGCCACAATCTGATTGATTTCCTTAGCCGAAATGTCGCGCGAGAGTCTGAGGCGCGCCACATAATAGAGTGTGCGGTAGACCGTCAGTTCGCGGTGGATGATGTCGTCTTGCGGAACGTAGCCGATCGACAGTTTAAGAGACTCGAGGTGTTGATAGAGATCGAGGTTGTTGACCAATACCTGGCCACTGGAGGCCGGACGCATTCCATTGAGGGAGTCCATCAGGGTCGACTTACCGGCACCCGAAGGGCCAAGCATTCCGACAAACTCGTTCGGGCTGAATACTCAAAGAGACTTCGTCCAGCAGGCGGACCTTTCCGGGGCCTGAACGGTTGGATACTTCCTTCGTCACCTGGAAGACATCGATGCGGGTCTTCGCCCTGGTGTCGAGGACCGTAACGCCGCGTTGTGGGTGGACCCTTAGAACAAAAGGGCCAATCTGTATGACGTCTTCGGGCCGGATCGACTTACGACCGGTGATTCGGGCGCCATTAACGTAGGTGCCATTCGTCGAATTAAGATCCTCAATTGTTAAGTTCGAGTTTGTGTTTACAACAACAGCCTGGCGGTTGGAAATCAACAGACCATCGAGACGAATATTGCATTCTTCGCCGCGACCAATGGTCATCCGAGACGTGCTACCGAAAGGCCGCTCGGTGAACATTCCACCACCCGCGCCTCCGGTGATCTGCAGCGGACTCTCTGAACGAAGCACCATCGTCGCTAAATGGTCCGAAGACGCGGCCGCCAAACGTGCCAGTTCTCCCGAGGGTACGCCAGCATTCTGACCACGCTCGTTTGCTATGGGTGGCGGCGGATTCGCCGGATCCAGATAGCGGATGGTTGGACCTCCAGGACCCAGTTCGATTCTGTCATTGTGATGAAGCAACTCGGGCTCGGCTATTCGCCGATGGTTGACAAGCGTTCCATTGAAACTCCCCAAGTCGACAACGACAAACCTTCCGTTCTGCCGGCGAATCTCTGCATGCCTGCGCGAGACGACCGCCGCGGCTGCATCGATAGCACCTTCGAGCGCCTGATCGCGGCCAAAGCGGATCACCTCTTTGTTGAGTTCAATCCGTTGGAGCCGAGCCGTTCCTAAGCCCGACAATTCGACGAAGACTGGTTCGGCTGGTTTACTTTTAGGGGCTTGAGTGGGGCTTGCCTGAACGCTTGCTCGCAGATCCGGTATTGGCGCAGGGGAAGATACTCGAGTCGCCTCTTCGATCAGAGTTTCATCCGCCTCCAGCGGCTTGTCCGGCTTGCTCTCGATTCGGGTCACCACGAGGATGGGGCCATCAGGACCAAACTGCAGGCGTGAACCTACCTCCACCTTGGGTAGGTTCCTTGACCAGTTGTCCGTTAAGGAACGTGCCGTACGTGGAACCACTGTCTGCCAAAAACCATGAGTCGTTGTGTAGCTGGAACTGAGCGTGCCGCCGAGAAACTGTTGGCCACTGTTTTTGGTCAAAGACGATCTTGCAGGTCGCCGGATTACGACCCACGGCCACAACCGGAGCATCGAAACTTCTCTCGTTAAGTTGCTGCCCCTTGATTTCTTCAGCGAAGGTAATTTGCAATCTTGGTTTAGCCTCTTAAATCTCTGCTGGAATACCTCAGGCGTACATTGCGCGGATTACCTAGCCTTGCTCTACTTCGTGCCCAGATTTCTTTGTACGGCCTGGCTGGAAAGAGGAGTGGGAGCACCGCCCAGACCGATCAGCGGCTAGCCTAATCGCTAACGACGCTGTTCCTGGAGAACATCGCCAGGATTGAAGACTCTTGACGTATAAATCGGTTCTTGCGACCGGAGACAGTACTTCCGGAAATCCTCAAAATACAAGAGTGTCTTAAAACGGATACAGAGTAGGCTCGACTTTCCAAGCTGTCAACGCAAAACGGAATTATGCACGTGAAGGCAGACTGGGAACCTTGAACTCGAAGAAAGTTCGTGCCTTCTAATGGAACTGCGCTGTCCTTACGGTCTCTGGTCGTCGAACGTGCTAATCTCGCCGGCGTCCTGGTTTCCGCCGCCACGCTTTGAACCTCGTGGCCAATGTGCCGGTCAGACCAAGACTGAGCAGCAGGATTGATGCCGGCTCTGGAATAGGCGTCGTAATATTCTGACCTTCGACCACCAGATTGTCGATTCGATTGTTTCCGGAAGCCGAAGTAGCACCGTTGAAGACAATCCGGAACGCCGCATTCGGATTGTCATTCACCCCGGAAATGCTACTCAGGTCGAACGTAACTAGTCCGAAGGTTAGCGGCGGTGTGTAAGGCGCACCAAAATTGATAAACGCCACGCCGTCAAGACTGTATTGGGCCTGATTGCTGTTGAAGCCAGCCGATGTGCCCTGGGTTGCAAAGCTGATTACGATATTGTTCCAACCGACGGTGCTGACATTGAGATTGACAGTGCGCCCATTGTTAGCGTTTGATGTTCCACCCTGCAATGTCATCGCTTGCCCGGCAACATGCCCTTGCCTGGCATTCGTCGAAGTTCCGCCCAACGTGAACAATACGTTAACCAGATTGAAATTCGTGGTTAACGTTCCTGTCCCGTAATCGACAACCAGATTCGAGTCGTTGAAGTTCCAGATCGCAATTTCATCGGCGTTGACATGCTGCGCCGGCCAAAGCATTAACAGAGTCAGGAATGCCCAAAATACGAGCCGTGGATGTAGAGCCTGACTGAGGTTGGCTTTGCATGATGTTGACATAGTCTTCTCCTTGTGAGGTTAGAGTTCTAAGTTTTCTTAGGCTTTGTGAGGAAGCAGGAGAATCTTGAAGTAAGAGACTCGGCAGGCGGCCCGAAATTAAAGTGAGGTTCATCGGGTTCGACTGCTAGCTTCTCTTTAAGCGGGGGCACGATATGCCAATCCGGGCAAGACGTCAATAGCATAGCAAATTCGGTCATCGAAAAAGGAGAACGAGCCTCCCGCGTTGTTGGAGTTCGATCTAGTAAGCTAATATCAATGGAATCTAAGGAAACAGTGTGTTAAGGGAGAACGCTTTGTGAGAATTACGAATGTTGATTCCTTTGAGGAACTGGCCAGCCGGTCGCGGGATGCTCCATTGGTGGTTTTCAAGCATAGTACGACGTGTCCGATTAGTGCAGCAGCTTATCAGGAAATGTCCAGCTTCGATGGAGAGGTGGCACTCGTCGAGGTGCAGCGCGCGGGTAGCCTCTCGAAGGAGATTGAGCAGAAAACGGGCGTGGCCCACGAGTCACCGCAGGTGCTTGTGTTACAGAAGGGCAAAGTGGTCTGGGATGCTTCGCACTGGAAAGTGAAGGCTGACGCTGTCCAGCAGGCAGTGAAGAACGCAGACGGCAGCAGGAAGGGGCAGTAGGACTGAAAAACCGGTGACGGTCGCGGTGAGCGCAATTGACAGGGCCAGTTGCGGAAAAGTGGCCTGAGTTCATCGTGAAGGATGAATCATGGAAGCAACCGAGAAGCGCGGGAGGGCCATTGAACCACGCGAAATCAAGCAGGAGGGGAACGCCGGCCTGCGTATCACATGGGCTGACGATCACGTCTCCCGGTACTTAGCTGCGGGGCTGAGACGTGCCTGCCCATGCGCGCAGTGCGTCAACGAGTGGACTGGTCAGCGCGTCCTGAAGCCAGAGATGATCTCGCAGGAGCTGACGATAACTGACTTGAGTATCGTCGGCCGCTATGCACTAAATTTTCGCTGGAGCGATGGGCACGAAACGGGTATCTATAGTTTTCGGTATCTACGTGAGCTGTGTGAGCAGGATGACATCCATGGAAAGATAGAGGATTAGGAGTGGCGACCATCCTCCTGTTATTGGATCCAATGGCAGAATAACCATATGAACGAACAAGATTTCTTTAACGAAAAGCAGGAAGTAAAAAAAGCAACCTACAGTTGTCCCCACTGTCGGGCACGCGGCGAATTTGATGTGCGGTGGCTAAAGCGCACCAGAAAGCCAGCGCCTCCGCGGGGCGGGAACGAGCAGGATCGGGCGCGTTTCCAAAAATCCCGGGATTACATGGTGCGCATTGACGACATGCTGGCGTGCAAGAACTGCCGCAGGCGCTTTGAGATTCCCAGCTCACAGACCGTGGTTTTTATCTGACTTAGCGACCTGCTCGCCTCACCGCAGCCGCCGCGGATTGCCATCCAGAAAAAGTCAGAAAAATGCTTCACCTGAAAGACTCTTCCCTAATCTTGATGTGCTCCGCCCCAGCTAAAGAGTCAGAAACAACTGAATGCCTGCGTTTCGTGCCTGGCTTGGAGTTTGCCCCTGGGTTTCGGAAGAAATTTAACTTCAGGTTCATAAAAATGCAAAATCAACAATTCGCTGGAGCCAATAAAACGAACACATCTTTTCTTTCGCCACTCGAGCGGCGGTTATCGCCAATCGTTTTACCCAAAATACCCTCGTGGTTGCAGACTTATCATCTCACAATGCTGACGCTGGTTTGGTCGCTGCTCATCTTGGGATTCAGCTATCTAGCTGCCACTGACATTCGCTGGTTGTGGGGTGTGTCGTTAATGATCTTCTTCCAGTACGTCACGGATCACTACGACGGAAAGTTGGGAAAATATCGCAACACGGGGCTGCTCAGGTGGGGGTACTACATGGATCACCTGCTCGACTACGTCTTCTTGTGCTCAGTTATTGTGGGCTACGCATTCATCCTTCCCGAAAAATCCCGCTACCAGCTTCTGTTTCTGCTGGCGGTATTCGCGGCTTTTGCGGTGAGTGCGTTTTTGGCTTTCTCCTCCACCGACCGTCTAACTATCAGCTATCTTAAACTGGGACCCACTGAATTCAGACTTGCTCTCATCGTCATCAACACCTTGCTGATCTTGTTTGGCACGAGATACATGATTAGCGGCCTGAAATATGTTAACGCTGGAGCCGTTGCCGGCCTCTGCTTAGTTGTCTATCAGACGCAGAAGAACATCTGGCAGCTTGATATGCAAGACAAGAAGCGTGAAAAGACCCGGACCGTGGCTGTTGCAAAAACCTACGCGGCTCCCAAAGAGCTGTACGTATTTGCCAGCATTTCGGAATCGGTGACCGCCGGCAACCCGTCTAATGTTCAGTTTCGCAGGTAAT
>JACDCK010000212.1 GCA_013817595.1 Pyrinomonadaceae bacterium
GACAAAGAGTCCTGGGATGCCGGGATCGTTATCATCGATCTCGCCGCGCGCATCGTCGCTTCTGAGTCGACCCACTCCCAACCAGGACCTCAGGGTGAAGTGCCTTTTCACGATGGCGTATGCGCTACCGACACCTTGATCTACTATCGCCTCCCAGACGATTGGTTGTTTCTCGACTCTATTGACCAATACGACGGACTGCGAGATCCACGTCGCCTGGAACGCCTTTCCACACCGCCTCTCGACGCGCGCGCCATTCTGTACGGCCGACCGTTGCTGGAGTTCATCGTGCGCGAAAGCTGGTTGCCGAATCACCAAACCGCCGCGGCTAGTTACTGCAATACCAGCGTCGAAGTCGAAAGATCTCTAACCGCTCACGTTGGTGAGCCTGCTCTTGCCGGGACCGCAGGCGTCTTGTCGACGGTTGCGAACACTCTCGGAGGACAGACTTTAGTCGCTGACAACTCGGGTTCAACATCTGTTGGCGAAGTCGAAAACCAGGCATCCGACAACCCAGATCCAGATGACACACTGCGTCAGCAGATCTCCCTACTCCACGCGCGTTGGCTAATGACTCCGCGCGATGACCTACGCGGCCAGTCGCCCAGGGACGTGTTACTCGCCAGGCAGGACTTCATCGACTACGATCTGCACACGCGTTCGATGCAGTGGAGTATGCAAGGCGAGGGACCGCCGTGCCTCGCCACTGATTCTTTCGCATATCGTTTCGCCGGCTTCGGTACTCACGAGTGGGGCATCTACTACGATCTCGTTCGTCACCTGCTTTGGAGTACGCCGAACGAAGAGAGGGGGCGGATCGGCGAAGGGGAGACGGGAAGAGATGCTGACGCTGATCTCCTGCTGACTAGTACCAGCGACCTTAGGAGGGTGCCGCCTGGTTCCTTGAGTGAGGTTCTTCGATCAGACGAGTTGCCGGCTCTGGAATCAGAGATCGCGCGACTCGAAAAACTCAAAACAGAGTGGCTGGAACAACCTCGGGAGGGTTACGGGGGAAGGATTCCGGCGCTCCTTATAGAAAATGAACGGATACGGTTGCCGATCGCCTTGCGCGGCCATGACATGGTAATCGATGAGGATTGCCCTGTTTGTCAGATGATGGACGACGACTCGGAATTAGGAATGGAAGTAGGTTTCTGGCATCTCGACGGCTCGCACATGGACGACGACTTCGCCTTTTCCAATCTGCGCACGCGCGAGGAGTGGGAAGCCCGGCGGCGGGAATGGGAAGAATTCATTAAGAACTTTAATCGAGAGTGGGAAGAGCGCCAGCGGCGGGAATGCCTCGCCGGCGTCGCGCCCGTCGAGGAGCCTCTGGATATTTCCGAGTTGAACCCGACATCGGATCAGGATGAGTTGCTCGATTCGCGAAGCCGCTAGCTGCCAACGGTTGGAGAAGGGGGATGCAAAGAAGGGGAGAAGGGGAGATGGGCACGGGGAGTGTGACACTTCGGCCGACTTGAAACCCCCGTGGCCGGAACTCCTTCTCCGCGCCAGTCTTCCGTTTCAATTAACTCATTGGGAACTGCTACGTTAAAGATCACAATTCCTGATCTTAGCTTTGGTAGTAGCCCAGGGCACAGGCATCAGACAAGAGTTCCGGGCAGGCATGGTGGGGGTGGTGACGCCCCAGGAAGGGTACAGGCTCTCTTAATCTGATGTTATGAAGCAGGTTGCCCTTTCGAACCGTGAATGGTTAGAATCAGATTTCCTTAAAACCCAGGTCGTCATCGCCCGCATGTTCTGCACCACCACCGTCTTGATCGGCTCAAGAAACTCTCCCCCGAGCGATTCGGTCATCGTCATCAACATCGCCTCATCCACCAGGAAGCGGTCGCTCCCGTCAGGCAGATGATAGCGCCTACCTTCGATGAGCTCGGCCTTGTCTTCCATCCCGATCGTGGACGCCAGCCGCGCAAAGAACATTCCACCATGCTTAAGTACGCGCCACATCTCATTCATCATCGCGCGCCACTGTTCCTCGTCGCGGGCAAAGTGAAGCACCGCGCTACTCAACACCACGTCGAAGCTGGCATCGGCAAACGACATCCGTTCCACCGGCTCAACGCGAAAGTTATCGGACGGCAGTCGCCCAGACGTCTCCGCTGATGATTGCTGAGCGAGAACTGAGGCCAGCCGACGAGTCTGTGCAATAGCATCTTCCGATTGATCGACTCCGAAGACCTCGTAGTCGCTCCTGAGGAAACAAACAAGATTCCTGCCCGACCCACAACCGGCATCCAGCACTCGCATCCCCTGCACAAACCGACCCTTTAAGAGTTGATCGAACAAATAGATGTCGATGCTGCCAAACCAATCTTGCAAATTCGCTGGTGCTCGCATTAACAGATAATACGCCTGCCCGGATGTCTGGACCCAAGGTCCAATAGCGTCGATTGAATTCGGTGGCTCCGCGGCCAAGCGGACGTTATCTTCTGTCTAACGAAAGCCAACGCTAATGAAGAAGACGTTTCAAGTGCTAAATGATATGGTCCGGAGTTGATCCTTACGAAATCCGCCCTACTGATCGAATCCGATATAGACGAGAGCTTGCTCCAAGTTCATCGTGCTCGACGAGGACGGCACCTTAGGGCTCGCCAGTCCTGCGCCTACCGGTTTGAATGTTCACTCGCGGGTCGAACTTTTGGGCGGAACGGCTTGGACTGTCCCGACCCTTGTCGGATCCACGCTCTACGTACGGGACCGCAGGAGTGCTATGGCCCTTCAACTGGGTCAGTGATCTACATCGATGTCAATAGTTGCCGACCAGACCAGCTATTCTGATGGTTCTGGGTGGGACTAAAGGCACCGCACTAAAATGGCTGGAGGCAGCTCAGTGGTTCAGTCTTGGAAATTGTTTAGTCGACAAAAGACACCTACGGGGAGCCTTGCACGCAACGCGTGCCGGTGCTATTCATCGACTGCATGTCGGTTCTTCTCTTTTTTATTGATGGTCTAGGCATCGGTTCGCGTGGGATTTCTAATCCTTTTGACGGACTCCAAGACGCGGCGCCGCTGGCCGTGTTCAAGAATGAAGCGCCGGTCACGCTCGATGGAGTTCTGGCGGCAACGGATGCCTGTCTCGGGATTGAAGGCCGGCCCCAAAGCGCATCCGGCCAAACTACTATTCTTACCGGCGTAAACGCCCCGGCGCTGCTCGGTTATCACAAACAGGGTTTCCCCAACAAAGCCTTGTTGGAAATCATCCGCGAGCATTCCCTCTTTTTGAAACTCAAGCACGCCGGCGTTGCCCCAATCACCTTCGCCAACGCTTACACCAAGCGCTTTTTCGAAGACCGGCCTCACTGGGTCTCAGCGACGACGGCTGCCGTGGGGGCGGCGGGGCTGCCATTCCGCACCATAGATGATTTGCGAAACGGTCGGGCCGTTTATCAGGATTTCACGAACAGGATGCTTATCGAGCGGGGCGAAGATGTACCTTTGAGAACGGCAAATGAAGCCGCCGAGGTGCTCGCCGCCATCGCGGGCGAAAGCCGTTTCACACTCTATGAGTATTTCATCACCGACAAAATCGGACATGCCCAGGACATGGAGGCGGCCAGAACTGTTCTGCAAAACCTGGCCCTGCTCATTCGGCAATTGCTGGCCCGTGTTGATTTGGCGCGCACATCAGTTATACTCACCAGCGACCATGGAAACATCGAAGACCTATCCTTGCGCAACCACACGCTGAATGAAGTGCCTACCATAGTCTGGGGCGCGAACCGTGATCGCATCGCCAGTCGAATAAAGAGTCTCGCTGATATCACACCCGCGATCGTCGAGAGTTTGACGGAGAAAGCGACAGCCTCAGGATGACTTCCCGCCCTGCTCCGCCAGCCAGATCACACGCCTCCGCTAAGCTTAAAAACAATCCCCGCGAGATCTTCGGTTGGAAGATGTACGACTGGGCCAACTCCGCCTTTTCCACAGTGATTGTGGGAGCGCTTTATGGACCTTACCTGACGGAAATAACTCAACGCGTGGTGGGCGAGAACGGAGTGGTAGCCGAACTCGGACCGCTGGGTGCAATAACGGCGAAGTCCTTTTTCCCAACCTGCGTTTCTGTTGCCGTCTTGCTGCAGGTGTTTCTGCTCCCCATCCTGGGCTCAGTCGCCGATTACTCAAATCTCAAGAAGAAAATGATGGCCGTCTCCTGCTATATCGGAGTCACAGCCACCTGCCTGATGTTTTTCGTTGTCGGGCAAGTCTACTGGCTGGGCGGCCTGCTGTTCATAATTGCGAATCTCGGCTTTGGGGCGGCGGTAGTTTTCTATAACAGCTTTCTCAACGACATCACGACCGAGGACCGGCGCGACAAAGTGTCGAGCCGCGGATTCGCGTATGGCTATCTCGGTGGCGGGCTGTTGTTGGGTGTGAGTTTTCTGCTGGTGAATAGTGCGACCCGGTTTGGGTTGGACACGTTCATGGCAGTGCGTCTCTCCCTACTGGCGGCGGGGATCTGGTGGGGTGGTTTTGCTCTCGTAGCCTTCGCAAGGCTGAAATCGCAGGCTGCGGAAAAGTCGTTGCCACCCGGAAAGACTTATCTGACGGTTGGTTTCGCTGAACTGGGCCGAACGTTCAGAGAGTTGGGACGACTGCGCCACACTCTGCGGTATCTCGTCGGCTATCTCTTCTATAACGATGGAATTCAAACAGTGATCAGCATGTCGTCGGTTCTGCTGGCCCAGGAGCTATTCATCGCACGAGGCCTCGAAAC
>JACDCK010000213.1 GCA_013817595.1 Pyrinomonadaceae bacterium
GGCCTAACGGTTCGAAGACTTTGCGCTCTCCTTCGTCATTCGCGTAATCGAAGAGGCCGTTGAAGCAGTGGCGATCGTCCTCCCACCCAGGATGGTTGAGGATGGGATATAAACAGAGACCTTCGATTGGGACGTTCGCGGCCAACGCCGCGTAAACTTCGTTGCACATGTAACGCAACCAAGCAGGGCGCGTTTCGTCTTCGATCCCGGTTTCGGCGACAAAGAGAGGCTTGCCGTAGCGCGCGTGAATTTCCTGAAGCATGTCGCGAACGTGGCGATAACGGGGATCTGAGGGAACAAGCACGGAGCCGTGGCCGCCGGGATAAATCCATTGATTGTGGATGTAATAGTTTACGCCGATCAGATCTATGGATGAGTCGCTTCCGCCAAGTTCCGGCGCGGCCCGACCAAGAAGCATGTCCCAGGTTTCAAACTGGCTTTCCCGCTGCACTTGAGCCGCTCTCCATTCGTTAGGCCGCAGCTCGCTCGCAGCCACGTTGATGATCGGTTCGATCTGGCAAAAACGCACCGCCGAGTGCACCTCTCGGATCGCGGTGATCGCTTCCATCGTCGCGCGCACGAGCTGACGCTTCATCTCCTCGCCGCGTTTTTGCGCGAACGGATTGAAGATCCCGCCTTCACCACCGGCCCATGAAAAGAAGGAGATTTCGTTAATTGGACAAAGGAGCAAAGTGTCGAAGTTGTCGCTCAGCAGTTCAGTGGCGACGCGGGCGAAGTTTTTAAAGCGTCGGATAAATTCCGCGGAAAAAATGTCGATGTCATCCGGCCAGCCGTAATGCCAGAGATCCCAAATCACTTGCATGCCGGTCTCACGCGCCGCACGGATGATTGGTTCCGCACTCGAGAAATCAAATTGCCGCGGCTGTGCTTCGATGAGATGCCATCTCAGACCTTCGCGCACGGTATGGAGACCATGCTTTTGCAGAAGACGGTAGTCCTTCGCCGCGAACTCATCGTGCCTGGTAGCGCGGACAAGATCGAGCCGCCGCCCGGAGCGGAGCCGGTGTGTGGAACATTCGAAACCGCCAAGGAAGAAGCTCTGGAAAGCGCCGTTTTTCATTGCCGGAGGAGAGACAGCAGATTCATCCGGCACTGAGCAAGGCAAATCAAACCAGCCTCGCTCCAGAGCACGATTTTCGTGCGAAATAGTCGCGCCAACTCAGGCGATGCGGCAACAGTGAACGGGAACTTGTTTCTGCTGCCCCGACTATGCGGCCGTTGTCGTCAGAGTCCTCTTCAGACTCAGAACGTCTTCGACGTGTTTCTCGAGCTGGGCGACGATCGACTCCCAGGAGTTTTGCCGTGCCATCGCGATCCCCACCTGAATGCAGCGGGCATTCGGGCGCCCCACCGCCTGTTCACACTTGGTAATAAACTCCTGGTGGCTGGTCGCGATACCCACCACTTTGCTGAATTGCAACACCACATCTTCGACATCGGTCGAGACGATCGGTCTGCCGGTCGCCATGTATTCCAACGCTTTGGTCGGGTTAATGTATTCGGTCGCGGCGTTTTTCGCGAACGGCATCATACAGACATCGAAGCCCTTCGCGTAGGCAGGCAGCTCGGCATAATCGCGTCCACCGAGAAAATGAAGGTTGGGACGAACGGGGAAGTCGGCAGGATCCACCTTTGTCCAGGGTCCTACCATCGTCACGTTCCAGGAACGATTGTGGTCCGAGAGTTTCGCCAGCAGGTCGTAATCGATGCGTTCATCGACGACGCCAATATAACCTAGTACCGGGCCTGACATCGCTGTGATGTCGTGCGGAACCTCCGTGGTGACTCGACGCGCTTTGCCGAAGTGTCTGATGTCGACCCCACAACCGAAGGAGTGACAGTTGGAATTGAACCGGCTCTTTGACTTCGCCATCTTCGGGCCCCCTGCAAAAACAACGTCGGCTACTGCGAGCAACTCTCGCTCCCGTCGAACGAGTTCGGGTGGAGCGCCTTTGAATTGCGAGAGCTCGTCCATGCAGTCATAGACGATCGCCTGTTCCTCCATATGGCCGGCGAAAGCAGTCACCGCCATCGGATCATAGAACCATTGGACAGGATTTTCGAAGTTGCGACCCAGCGGTCCTTCGAGGACGGATTGCACCAGCCGACGGCGTTCGGAGTCAACCCAGGCACCGTCAGACCAAAAGCGCGCTGCCGGCATCTGCATCTGGAGCACGACAATATTTGGATAATCGGAAACCTCCCGGAGAGTGACGCGTGACGTCGTCAGTTGATCTGTCGGGACCGGCCCTTCCACAAACAGAATTGGATGGGTCTTCGATAAGCGGGAATGGAACTGCTGGGGCCGTTGCCAAACCCAATCCCAAGGCAGATGTGAATGGACGATAAGCGGGAACTCGGGCGCGTCCCGCTTGACGACCATTGAGGTAAAAAGATCCTTCGTCTTACCGCGGCGGCTGCCGCCCTTTGGAATTGTCGCAAGTCCCATCTGTGCGTGGGATACGAACGCGCGTGCTGCCATGGATGTAAGGGTAAATCCTACCTTTTCGGGGCAACACCCTCATTCCTGTTTTCAAAGTAAAGGGGTTCCGCCGGAATTTCGGCCATTCTTAAGAAGCGGCTCTAGACCGCATTCTTTGTTCTGTAAATTCGAATAGTGCCGCGCTCTGCTGTCCGAATTGCCCCGAAATGTTGGAAGTTTTTCAATAAATTGGTACATACTTCTTTTGGAAGAAGTGTCATGTTTTTTGCGATAAAAGCGCATTGAAAGGTATTGACTAGACAAAGCACGCTGCTTGGGAACTCGATCTCGTGGCTCGCATGCGGCGGAGATTCGTTCGTTATAAGAATGATGGCTGTGTACTGCTGTGCTCGGCTCCGCCTTCTGACCCTTGCACTTTGCGCGGGATTCACCACAGCACCGACCGGTGGAGACCACGGCTAACGCTCAAGGGCGGACGGAGGAAATGTGATCTCGCGCGCGCGCATTCGAAAACCTAAGTTTTTGCTGCCGCGGGAAAGGCGACCTCGAAAGATTTGGGGGACCCAGTCGGATTGGGCACTTCACCGCCTTCTGGAAGGGAACAATGGAAAAGGGGCACCCATTTCTAAGTGCCCCTTAACCCTAAGCGCCCTCGGGCGCCGGAAGCAACAAACCGCTTGTCTTCTTAGTGAGCCGAGGCGTGCGCCACCGCGACTCGGACGACGGTCCCGATCTTGATCCCCAGGGTGTTCTGCTGGTTTATCACCAACTCGATCATCCGGACTTCGATGTCGGTTTGTGTCCGAATCACCCTCTTAAGGTAGAGCGTTCCAATGCCCTGAATTGTAAGCTTAGTGTTCGGTGCCACGTTAGCATTGATGTTCGCAAACCCCTTAACGGACAGGTTGACGAAGCTTGAGCCACTATCGCTGAGGGTTACTGTTCCGTTGACCTTTGAGGCATGAGCATCGGCTTTCACCACGGTTGCCCGGACAAGGTCCGCTAAGACATTGACAGCCTGGATGGTCGATGTCGTTTCCGCGGAGGCGGAGGTACCGTTGACACTTCCTTGCGCCGTGTCCACCACTTCGCCAACCGAAACTAATCCAGGAACCTGGACCTGAAGGATCTGATTCGTCTTCACCTTGCCACCGGTGCCGAGGCACCCCACTGATACTTTGGCCGTCCTTCCAGAGATGACCAAATTGGCAACATTCGCCTGGGTTCCGTAAGCGAAACCATCGAGGGTTCCGGAAATATCAGGACCGCTTAGGGTGCTGAACGCATGGGAGACGATGATATGCGTCCCTACTTTGATATTCAGGACGTTTGCCTGGCTGATGACCACGTGGATTCCGTTGACAGTAAGTGACTTGCCGCGGGTGGTTGTCTTCGTGATCTGCTCGTTGATTATGACGTGACCTAAACCTACGAGTTCAATCCGCGTATTCGGTGCCGTGCTCGCGCTGACTAGGTTCCCAGCCACTACTAGGTTGACGAATTGCGTGCCAGCCGCGCTCGTATGGAAGCCGCCAGCGTCATGGGTGATCGTACTAACTGCCTTCACCACGTCTGCGGTGATAAGACCCGCTAGGAGGTTGGCGCCGTATGTTTCCGCAGTTGCCCTCGCTCGCTGGGTGCCATTTTGCAGGACAACGCCATCAGCGGTCGTGAAGACGACATCCGTAGTGACGGTAGGAGCCAGGTTGACACTCACGACGGTGTTTTCACTATGCTGTGGCGCTTTGGTGGTGCCGCAGCCTCTCCCGATTCCAGACTGCGCCGTGGGGCCGGATTTGACGACGTTTCCAACGTTCACGCGTGTGCCGTACGCATTCGCTGAGAACAAGAAACCCGTTTCAGCAGCGTTTATTGTGGAGGTTAATCCCGCGCAGATTGCGAGGGCCAATAGGATGATGGTTTTGCTTTTATTCATAATATGGATTGCACATTTCAAGCATTTTCAAATTATTCACTATTTCTGTAAACAGCTTTCAGCAACTATCATGCTTTTTCTAAGCGACGGAAGTTTCGCCTGTGGCAAAGCCTCGGACCCGTGGGTGTTAGATCGGACAGTTAATTTGGAGGACTAAACTTCCTTGGATCAAGAATGAGAATTCTGTTATGAATCGCGACGTTTAGCCTCTGTTACATGTAAATCCCTTGAGTTCGGAGCGAGCCTGCACGACGGAAAGCGCAGCGGTCGTTTACTTGCTCGGAAGAATCCACAGAGGACCCGCACCTTGAGAAGGATTTCTGTCC
>JACDCK010000214.1 GCA_013817595.1 Pyrinomonadaceae bacterium
GTATGGACCAATGCTTTAGAGCCTGCTGCCGATTCACTGGATAGCTTTTCAGTCAGCTTCGCCAAACCGAAGTCGAGCACCTTCACGTAGGCATCGCTCCGCAGCATGATGTTCTCCGGCTTGATGTCGCGGTGCACGACTCCCACTGCATGGGCCGCTGCTAAGCCAGAGGCAATCTGTATCGCAATGTCGAGCACTTCATTTAACTCTATTCGCCCGTTCACCATGTGCTGGCGCAGTGTCTCGCCATCAACGTACTCCATCGCGATGTAGTGGCGACCTTCCTCTGTCTCACCGACTTCATGAATGACACAGACGTTCGGGTGATTGAGTGCTGAAGCAGCACGTGCTTCTTGCTCGAAGCGGCGCAAACGATCTTCATCTTTGCTGAGGTAGCTGGGCAGCAGCTTGAGTGCGACTCGACGGCCCAGGCGAGTGTCATGCGCCAAGTAAACCTCACCCATCCCGCCGCTGCCAATCTCATGAGTGACCTGGTAATGACGGACCGTCTGTCCGACTAGTGATCCGCCTTGAGAACCTGCAAGAGTTTCAGCCGCTGGGGCGACGGCAGGTCTTTCCATGAAGCTTTCACCTTCTTCATAAGAGGCGAGGAGGGACTTGACTTCGTTGCGCAGGGATTCGTCGCCGTCACAGGCATGATCGAGAAAGGCTGAGCGCTCCTCGGGTGCGCGCTCCAAGGCAGACTCGAATAGCTCTTTGACTCTGTGCCATCGCTCAGGTGTCATCTTGTTGTGATTACCTGTTAGTAATCCCGCAACTGGATTCTCATCTCTCAGCGAAAGTTTTCCACCAGCGTGATGTCCCCGCCGCTCTGGTCCACCTGCGCGTAGAGTATCCATCGGCCATCGGGTGATATCGCAAAACCAGGGCCCCCAATAACCGCCTCTTTCTCCATCGTGGCGATCTGCCTCACCCGCCCTGTGGCAAAGCTGAAGAATTCGATGACAGGATGCTGCTTCACTTCTACGTTGATGAAGTAAATGCCCTCATTCACCACCGCCCAACAGCCCCAGTAGCCTAATTTGGGGTGATCAAGCACCGGGGCCTCCTCTCCGCCCTCCACTGCAACCCTCCAAATCCCTGGCTGATGCTTCGTATAGTAAACGAACTTGCCGTCGGGAGACTCGAAGGCGGCGAACGCTCCTTGCTTCGTCACCTGCACTGCCTCGCCTCCTTCGGCAGGTACTTTCCACACCTGGTGATCGCCGGTCCGATTGGAAGCGAAATAAATCCAGCGCCCATCTCTCGACCAGCTTGCAATCGTCTCGTCGGAAGTCTCCGTGGTGATGCGGCGCGGGCTCCCTCCTTCTGCGCCCGTTACGTAGATGTCAGAGTGGGTTTCTATGCGAGCATCGAAGGCGATGTGCCGCCCATCGGGAGACCAGCGCGGTGTGCCTGTGGTGCGGTCGAAGGAAGTCAGTTGGACGAGATTTGTGCCATTGCTATCGCACACCCAGATTTCATAGCTTCCCGACCGAGTGGATTCGAAAACTATCTTCCGGCCGTCCGGAGAGTATTGAGGGCCTTGGTCCAAATTCGTCGAGGCGATCAACCTGGTCGGGGGATTGCTCCGGCCCTTCGACTTTAGTATCTCAATTCTCCAGATATTCGTGTCGAAAGCACTTTGCACGTATGCCAGGCGGTTCCCTTGGCGGGACATAGCCAGGCGGTTCCCTTGCGGAGATAGAGGTGGGGAGAAGTCACTATCTCCGCCCACGGCCAGCCGTTCAGGCGTGCCGCCCGTGACCGAAATCCTCCACAAGCCATAGCCGCCTCCGCGATCCGACGGGAACACAATC
This sequence comes from Pyrinomonadaceae bacterium, assembly GCA_013817595.1. Classification (GTDB taxonomy): domain Bacteria; phylum Acidobacteriota; class Blastocatellia; order Pyrinomonadales; family Pyrinomonadaceae; genus PSRF01. The sequence continues at coordinate 1,821 of JACDCK010000214.1, forward strand.
TCGCGACCATCCTGAGTCCATGCCAACCCATCAATTTCGCGATTATCGAAAGTGAGGCGTCTGGGCTCACCGCCGCCAATTGGCACCAGGTAAATATCGGATACCCTTCCGCTACTGAGCCGGACAAAGGGAGTTTGACCATCGGGGGAGAAAGCGGGAAGCATGTCAAATAAGTTTTGCGCAGGCGGCCAAGTGAGTTGACGCCTTTCGAGATTCTCGACCGAGAGCAACCAAATGCCATAGTGCGTCTGGGGCGGGCTCCTGTCCAGGTACGCCAGGAATTTCCCATCCGGTGACCATACCACCCCACCAAAGCCATGAAATCCCCAATCGGGCGAGTATAATTTGCGCTCAGTGCCACCGAGCGCGGGTACGGTGAAAATTCCCTTCTCGCTTTCTGAGAAGCGCGAAAAAGCGATATAGCGGCCATCGGGAGACCAGGTGGGGCTACGGTCGATGCCTGGATCGGTGGTCAGGCGCAGCGGTGTTCCGGCGTCGATGAGTTTGACGTAGATATCAATGTTGTCGCCCGTTGCACCATCCCATGTAAAAGCTATTTGGTTGCCGTCCGGCGAAAAAGCAGGGCTGCCTTCATAACCCTCAAAACTGGTGAAAGGCACAACTTTCATTGGTGGCAGCGAGGATTCGGATCTGGAGCGAGTCGAGCTTTCGGAGGGAAGGCGAGACAAGTAAAACCTCACTGCCACAGCAACAACTAAAATCATCGCAGCACTCAGCCAGATCAAGCGATTGGCCCACCACCTCGGCTGCGAACGCGCTGCCGGAAGGGTCGCGCTCGTTCTGAACCGTCCTCTGCCGCTCGATCCTGGTTGCAATGAGTGTTCGAGCTTAACCTCTAACTCCAAATCTTGTTTGAGACTCTTCAGATCGAGCAGTAAGTCCTTCGCCGTTTGATAGCGTCCCTGCCGATCTTTATGCAGTGTTTTGCTGATGATCTGCTGCAACTCAGCAGGCGCTTAATGGTGAGGGTTGTGCCAGAGGCGGAGGCTCTCGCTCCAATATTGAGACGATCACATCGCTTGTTGTTGCCCCTTCAAACGGCGGACGACCTGTGACCATTTCATAGATCACCACACCCAAACTCCAGATATCCGTACGGGCATCTAGCGCTAGCCCCCTCGCTTGCTCCGGTGACATGTAGCGGGAGGTGCCCATCACCACTCCAGTGTCCGTCTTCACCCGTGCCCCAGTAGGTGTCGCGACAGTGGTAGGTGGCTGCTCGGTGAGCTTCGCCAACCCGAAGTCGAGCACTTTCACATAGCCATCACGCCGGAGCATGATGTTCTCCGGCTTGATGTCGCGGTGCACGATCCCAACCTCATGCGCCGCCGCTAAGCCTGAGGTAATCTGAACTGCCACGTCAAGTACTTCTCTCAACCCCATTGGTGCGATCATCATGTGCTGGCGCAGTGTCACACCATCAACATACTCCATCGCCATGTAGTGACGATCATCTTCCGTCTCACCTACTTCATAGATCACACACACATTTGGGTGATTCAGCGCTGATGCGGTACGTGCTTCTCGCTCGAAGCGGCGCAATCTGTCTTCATCCTTGCTGAGGTAGCTGGGCAGCAGCTTGAGCGCGACTGGGCGTCCGAGCTTCGCATCCTGGGCTAAATAAACTTCTCCCATACCACCGCTCCCGATCTCGCGCGTGACTTGGTAGTGGCCGATGGTCTGCCCGATCAGGGATTCACCTTGAGAACCTGCTAAAGTCTCAGCCGCCAGTGCGACGGCAGGTCTCTCCATGAAGCTTTCACCTTCTTCATAGGAGGTGAGCAGTGACTCGACTTCTTTGCGCAGGGATTCGTCGCCGTCACAGGCATGATCGAGGAAGGCAGCACGGTCTTCAGCTTTTCGCTCCAGAGCTGAATCAAATAGTTCCTTGACGTGCTGCCATTTCTCAGGGGTCATTCGCCTTCACCTTACGCTGATCTCTCGTCGCAGCCATGCTTTGGCGACATTCCAGTCACGTTTCACCGTCCTTGTTGAAGTTCCCAGCACTTCTGCCGTCTCTTCAAACCCATACTGGCATGACCAGGCCCAATCGGGTCAGTGAGGTACAGAAGCAATCCAAGCTCGTCTTCAACCGCTATGGCGCCCGTATTTCCTGTCTCAGGTCTGGATGGCAGGCAGCGACACAGGGCGCGATCTGTTCCAGAGCCGCAACGAGCGTAATCTGGCAAAGGAGTTGAAGCAGGCCAGAAGCAAATCGGAGCATCAGAAAGTGGCCCTCACGGCTAGCAAGCAATAAACGCTCGAATAAAAGCAGCCCACACCAGCTTACCGCATAACTGAAATAAACCGCTCGATCCATTGAGCCTCGAAAGTCCTGGACCGCAACCGAGGTGCCAAACGTTTTCAAGCTCAAGCTGAAGGCGTTTGGCAATTACACAGAAGCAGAATGGAGGACGTGATGAAACGAATAAGACTTATTTGGTTGGTTTTAATCATCCTCGCGACGGCTACTCCCCCAACATGGGCGCAAGTCGGACCTGTCAAACAGCAAGAGTCAGAAGATGCGATGACCTACCTTCGTTTAGGTGTTAAGCATTTTATGGCTAATCGGTATGTGGAAGCAGTTGAGGCGTACAAACAAGCGATCCGCCTCAAACCTGACTTTGCTGGAGCGTACCACAATCTAGGCTATGTTTATGACGAATTAGGTCGGTACAAAGAGGCGCTCGAATCTTACAAACACGCTGTTCAACTGACACCGAACGATGCTGGAATGTACAGCAATATGGCTGTCACTTACCGCAAGATGGGGCGCTATAAAGAAGCAGTCGCATCTTGCAAACAGGCCATCAGCCTCAGACCCGACTT
>JACDCK010000037.1 GCA_013817595.1 Pyrinomonadaceae bacterium
CACCAGTGCGGTAACGGCCTTCGCGACTTATAAGCCTGATTATCTTACCAATGTGCACCTTGAGTTTCATCTCGTTATCTGCTTGTCGCAGACGAGCAAGGCTACTCGGTTCTGTAGGTAGAATGCACGCCGCTGCTTGTGCCAACCTACACCAGTACCAAGCAAGGTCGCCCATTAAAACTTTCCGTGGTATATAGCTTAGCAGTTCCACTATCTAGTTACCGCAGACTTCATGACTAACCAAAAGCTGAAGCAGATCCCCAACAACTTACGAGAATTGTTAGAGCAACGCGCAGGCGAGGCCCCAGACAAGCACTTCCTTTTCTCGGAAGCTGACGGCCGGCGCTTCAGCTACGCTGAATTTGATGCTGCGGTGAACCGGACAGCGGCGCTTTTAGTCTCGCAAGGCGTCCAGAAGGGGGACGTTGTCAGCCTCTTAATGCCGAATTGCGCGGAATATATCATTGCGTATTTTGCCTGTTGGAAAGTCGGCGCTCTGGCCGGCCCCGTGAACTCTTTCCTGAAATCACATGAACTGGTTTATATCGTTTCTAACTCCGAAGCTAAGGTCCTATTAGTTCATTCGGATTTCTGGCCAACCATCGAGGGTATTCGCAGTGACTTACCCGCATTGCGCGCGGTGCTTAGATTCGACGACGAGGTACAGGCCACCCACGACGCTGGACCAGCGCAGGACCTCCCGCAAGCAAAGGTAAATAAAGATGACGAGGCGATCATAATCTACACCTCCGGCACCACCGGGAAACCAAAGGGCTGTTTGTTAACTCATGGAAACGTGATTGCTAACGCCAGGCAGATCGCTGAGTGGCTTAATTTCACTGAACACGATCGTCTGCTGACGATGATGCCGCTCTTTCACATGAATGCTGTTTCAGTGACCACGATGTCCGCGCTCTACTCCGGCGGTTCGACGGTGATCAGTCCTAAGTTTTCGGCCTCGCGGTTCTGGGAGATCATCTCCAATTATCAAATAACGTCCTTTGGTTCCGTGGCGACGATGCTCTCGATGCTCCTGACGACTTATCCGGACGGCGTCCCCGAGGGTCTAAAAACTGATCGGCTTCGTTTTGCGATGTGTGGCTCAGCGCCCGTCCCGGCCGAAGTACTGAAGCGTTTTGAGGAAACCTTCAATTGCCTGGTGATAGAGGGTTATGGGCTTTCTGAGTCAACCTGCCGGTCAACCTTCAATCCGCCCGACGAGCGGCGCCGGGCCGGGTCATGCGGTCTGCCGATCGGAAATGAAATGAGAGTTGTGGACGACGACGACAGGGGAGTGGAGGAGGGAGCGTTGGGCGAAATTGTCCTGCGCGGTGAGAATATTCTGAAGGGCTATTACAAAAATTTCGACGCGACCGCAACCGCATTTCGCAACGGCTGGTTTCACACGGGTGATATCGGTTACCGAGACCCAGACGGCTTCTTCTACATTGTCGATCGCAAGTCAGACCTGATCATTCGCGGCGGTGAGAACATTTACCCGCGCGAGATCGAGGAAGTCCTATACCAGCACCCTGCTGTCGCCGCCGCTGCGACCATTGGCGTTGCCGATCCTCTCTATGGGGAGGAGGTCGCGGCCTTTATCGTACTTAAGGAAGGAGCCACAGCAACCGAAGAAGAGTTAATCGGATTTTGCCGCGAACGCTTGGCTGATTACAAATGTCCTACGACGGTGCGGTTCCTAAGCGAGATCCCTAAAGGACCGACTGGAAAACTCTTGAAGCGAGAGCTGTCGGAAATTGTGGCCCCATAACCGCATCGGAAAGATTATCTCGTGCCCTCGAGTTTCGGCAATGGGGTGATTCGCGAATCCTTAAACCGATCAGAGAGCCACGCACCCAGTAACCAAAACCCGCAAATCCCCACCATCAGAGGAGAGAACCATTTCCCGTAGCGACCATCCGGGGAAAACTTTTCGGTAGCCTCGTGAAGCATTTCGCTGTTTGGCAGCAGTCCCGCCTCCGAGAATTCGTGAAAGGAATATATGGCAACTTGCAACATGAACAACAGAAGAAAAATGCTGGTAACCAGAAAGAACCTCTTCACATTGATCAGGTAACCAAAGCGAGCCCAGCCCCAGGCAAATGCGCTCGCCGCCAGGAGGCCCAATAGCGCGCCGCTGACCATCCGTGGATCGCGTACTTGTAACAACAGCAGAGCTGTTTCCATGCCTTCCCGCGTAATCATCAGAAATGTGAAGAGAAAAACCCCTGCCAGTGCTGCCAGCCGTGAGGTACGCGACGACACCGCTCCCAACCGATTGCGCATTCTCTCATGTATCTTCGGTCCGGTGCGCCACATATGTACTACCAGCGTACCTACCATTAGGATCGCGACGACGCCAAGAACCGCTTCGCGCAAGGCTTCATTCCCGAGAAACTGACTGGCATATCCCCCCAGCGTTTGTCCGAAGAGCCTACCCAAAACTGCATCGTCCACGCCTTTTTTGAGCAGGTAACCTAGGCCGGCGCTGACGGAAAGAGCCAGGACGATGGCGACATAAACAGCCGAGGTAAGCCACTTTTGGCCGGATTTACGGAGGTAGGTCAGGATGACGGCCACGAGCAGAAAAGACTCGAACCCTTCGCGAAGAACAATAATGAAGGAATTAAGCATTGGTATATTTCGTTTCCGGACCGACATCGCCTTTTAGGCTGAGAAGGCTGGGGCTCGATTCCCTCAGGCTGGACGAACTATAACCTAATTGAAAATCAATTTCAATTTCAGTTTAGGGTGTTTGGGCGATCAGGCAAGAAAATGTTATTGGGCGGTGAGGGGGATGATTGCCAGGTCTGCACGAACCTGGCCGAGCTGCGTGGACGCTGTAAGTCGCACTGGCAGGCGACGGTTGTCGTCGCTGATCCACACCCGGAAGAGGTACTTATCTAGTTGGGGATCATCGGTGGTGAGTGAAAGCTGAATTGCCGGGATGCTTTGGGAACCGATCTGAATCGTTTCTCGCTTCAGCGAGGTAATAAAGAGAGTCTTGGGCTTGTTGTTAACCAGAATCGAGACCGCATTGCGCCGGGGCGGCGTGATATTGAAGGTTCTGGCCAGATAGAAAAATGAAAGATAGTCGTGCGTACCAATCGGGATTTCTATCCGCTCGCCCTTATCACTGGTTGCAGTGCCGTAGTCCTGGTTAATCGTAAGAGTTTGACTCAGCCGCCGAGCGCCTTCAGTCAGATTCATCTCGGAACGAAAAGGAAGCAGCGTTTTCGGATCGACGTAACTGCTTATCTGATCGTTGGCAAAGAAAAGTCGTTGCGCAGCATTCGTGGTTTGCGCCCGAAGTGTAAACAGTAAGGTGTCGCGATCGAAGTGAGGTGCCCGCGCGCGCACCTGAAACGTCGCAGTGCCAGCTGGTGGTGTGATGTCTCTCAGGAATATTTGATAGTTCAGTTGTTCGCCAACCCTGAATGGCAGGTTGTCCAGATTGCCGTTGCCGGAGTCAGCGCTGGGCTGACGGGGGACCACCGGAGTCGGCCCCGCAATGGGCGTGACTGGCGTCGTTGGAACGGCTACGGGAGCCACAGGCTTCACGAATTCTGATCCGGCGAGCTCTGCACGAAGTTCACCCGCGGCGATGCGGGCTGTGATCAGAACCGGAACGTGTCTTTCGTCGTCGCTGAAAAAGATCCGGATGCGATAATTATTCCCTCGGGAGTTATTTGTCACGTGCACCTGCGAGACAAGGGTGTTGAATGATCCCACAGTCGTCTTGATGGTCTGGCTACCCGTCACCTTCACCTCAGCTTGATAGGCTTCCGTTTCACCTCTCACTGACATGTAATAGGTAGACCCTTCAGCCAGCGGCAATGCCCGGAGACGGTAGATTGCGGACAGGAAGTCGTAGGTACCAGGAATCTCTCCATTTCTCAATTTTGACGGAATAGCCGCCGCTCCAGCCGGTTCGTTAAACGCTCTTGCCGTGTCCGACGTGCGGGTAGCCTCGCGTACCACTTGTTGAGAATGAAACGGTAAACCAGTTGCCGGATCAACGTAGGTGACGTAATCATTGTTGATGGCAAATAATGCCGCGTAGACTACGCCTGTGGTCTCGACATGTCCGCGAAGTTGAATTCCTTCGCGTCCGAAGAAAACGCCGCGGGCACCTACCTGAAGCTCGACATGCGCGGCGCTGATAAAGTTTGAGAATGAAACGTTATAGGTGAGCCGCTCACCTGTACGATAAGGGGCCGCAGAAAAGGGGAGAGAAACTGCGTCACTATTGCTCTGAGCGTAGGGGCCCATGAGCGCGAGAACCAAGAATATGAAGTTACAAACAACTGCCGGCTTCAAACTTTGCTTCCCCCTTGCATCATAATTTCAAAACGAAGGCCAGAGCAATGTTGCAGCCTCTAACCAGTTGTCCCAATTGTACACGCATCGATAGCTTGTCAGTTCCTCTTCCTGCTGGATGAGGTATGTTAGCCCAGTCCTGATTCCATCTCTTCCAGGATCTGCCCGGTCGATTCTACTGGGTCCTTGGCGCTGGTAATGGGGCGGCCTACAACAATGTAGTCCGCGCCGGCCCGGATCGCTTGAGCGGGAGTCATTACTCGTTTCTGATCGTCCAGGGCAGCCCCCGCGAGACGTACACCAGGCGTCACAATCAGGAAACCGGAACTCATTACAGTAGACCTCACTACGGCCACTTCATGGGGAGATGCGACGACCCCATCCATCCCACTGGCTTCAGCCAGCAGTGAAAGGCGACGCACCTGTGTCTCTGGTTCGGAGCCGATGCCTACCTCTGAAAGCATGGTCGCATCGGAGCTGGTTAGAACCGTAACGGCGATTACTGACGGGCGTTTGAGGCCCTCGATCGTGGCAACTTCTGAGACTGCGTCGGCCGTGCGTCGCATCATCTCCCGACCACCCGAGGCGTGCACGTTGAATATTGAAACACCCAATCGAGTCGCTGCGACAGCGGCGCATGACACAGTATTTGGAATGTCGTGAAACTTAAGATCCAGGAAAACCCCGTTGCCTGAGCTAGCGATCTCGCTGACAATCTGTGGGCCAGCCTCAGTGAAGAGCTGAGATCCAATCTTGAACATTCCAACAATTCCTCGCAGGGAGTTCACGAGTTCACGCGCTCGGCGCTCAGTAGCAACATCCAGCGCTACAATCAACCTGTCTTTCGTGACGCTATTCATATTGTTGCGCACTCATCGACGAAGAGCTTCGCACATCAACTGATCATAGAGAGCTCTTTTGCACGAGATCCTACAGCCTCATCAAGCGTACCGAAACCTTCGCTCGAGATAATCTGCTCCAGGCCCTCGTTAATCTCTTGCGCGATTCTCGGACCCTGATAAATGAAACCGGTGTAAACCTGAATTAGACTCGCTCCGGCGCAGATCTTTTCCCAGGCATCTTCCGCAGTAAAGACTCCTCCTACCCCAACGATCGGAATCAATCCCGTCGTCAGGTTGTAGAGTGTGGCAATCATGTTGGTTGAACGCTGGCGAAGAGGAATGCCGCTCAAGCCTCCTTCGCCGCAGGCGGCAATTTCTTCTTTTGACGCTCGCAGGCCGTCGCGTTGGGTGGTGGTGTTGGTTGCGATCAGGCCGGCCAAGTTGGTTCTCTTTACCACGTCGACAAGCTGGTCCAACTCTGCTCGCCCCAGATCGGGAGCAAGTTTTACAAGTAGAGGTGTCAACCGGCCGCGCGAGGCTTGCTCACTCAATTCACGGTTTCGTGTCTGGAGGGCCCGCAACAAATCCTCCAGCAGTTCGGCTCTTTGCAAGTCTCTCAAACCCGGCGTGTTCGGGGAACTGACGTTTAAGGCTATATAGTCCGCGACCGGGTAGACAATCTCAAAACTCCGGAGGTAATCCTCCACAGCATTCTCGATGGGCGCGGTTTTGCTCTTGCCTATGCTGACCCCCAGAATACAATCGGGCCTGTGAGTCCTTACCTGTTGCGCAAACGCAACGGCGCCCTTGTTGTTGAATCCAGCTCGATTAATTAGGGCTTTGTCTTGCTGAAGCCGGAACAGACGTGGCCGTTGGTTGCCCGGTTGCGGCTTGTAAGTGACGGTGCCTGCCTCGATGAAACCGAATCCCAAAGCCGCGAGAGACTCCAGGGCGATACCATCTTTATCAAAACCCGCGGCGAGGCCCACGGGATTAGGGAAGCTGAGACCCAAGCGCCGGAGCTCCCCGAATGGCTTTTGCATGGGCCGAGGCGTCAGTAGCCGTTTGACGAGGCCAGGAAAGAAAGAAAGTGAATGAAGCGCCAGTTCGTGAGCGGTTTCCGGAGACAGGCGAAAGAGTAGCGGACGCAACAGTGAGCGATAGAGCATTCAGGCTGTTTATCGCGGTTCGTTCTTCAACGTGGGAGACTAGCAGAGCGGTTGATTACTGACAAGCGCTGCTCTGGACTGGAATATCTGAATTCTAAATTAACAGTCAAAGGAGTAGCTCACTTGTCTCTCCTCATTCTTCTTGTTAGTATCCGGTGAAATGGATTTTGTCGAGAAAGCGCGGATTATGGACGGCCCGCGGATCAATCGTGCGCTTGCCCGTTTGGCGTCGGAGATTGTCGAAGAAAATCACGGCGCCGGTGATCTTTATCTGGTAGGCATACGCCGCCGGGGAGTTCCGCTTGCGGAACGCATGGCGGATAAGATTGCGGACCTTGAAGGCGCCCGTCCACCCGTCGGCATCCTCGACATCACGCTTTACCGCGATGATCTCTCAACGGTGGGAGCCGAGCCCATTGTAAATCGTACGGAACTTCCCGGTGACATCGAAAGCCGGAACATAGTGCTGATAGACGATGTGCTTTATACCGGTCGCACCATTCGCGCTGCCCTTGATCAGCTGATCGATTATGGCCGGCCGCGACGAGTTCAGTTGGCCGTGTTAGTCGATCGCGGCAAAGAGCATCGGGAGCTACCCATTCAGGCGGATTACATTGGCAAGCTTGTGCCTACGAAAAAGAGCGAGATTATTAAAGTGATGCTGCAGGACTTTGACGAGGAAGAAGGCGTAGCAATAGTCGAGCGACCGTCAGCGGAAACGGGATGAGAAAAGCGGCCAGCGATGGCCGCTTTTTAGTGGCACAGAGTTTAGTCTGTGTCTTAACGATAAACCCACAACTTAAGTCTGTGCCACCATGAGCACCACTTTCAACCGCAAACATTTGCTGGGCATTCGCGACCTGTCGGCAGAAGAAATCACCTATCTGCTCGACACGGCTGAGACTTTTCGCGACGTCTCGCGCCGCGAAATAAAGAAAGTGCCGGCGCTTCGCGGCCGCACGGTCATCAATCTTTTCTTCGAAGCTTCCACGCGCACCCGGACTTCCTTTGAGATCGCCGCGAAACGCCTCTCCGCCGATGCGGTAAATATCAGTGTTTCAACGTCGAGCGTCTCTAAAGGAGAAACACTGCTCGATACGGCACGCAACCTCGAAGCCATGGCCCCGGATTGTATTGTTGTTCGGCATTCAATGGCTGGGGCGCCACATCATCTGGCACGAATGTGCAATGCGCCAATCGTTAACGCCGGCGACGGATCTCATGAACATCCAACCCAGGCGCTGCTGGATGGCCTGACGATTCGCGAATACAAGGGGCGCATCGATGGGTTGAACATAGCGATAATTGGCGACATCCTTCATTCACGAGTGGCGCGATCCAACATTCATCTACTTACCAAGCTCGGGGCAACAGTCAGAGTTGCCGGGCCGGGCACGCTCGTACCAGCGGAGTTTGCCGAACTTGTCGAGCACGGTTTGCGCGTTGAGCAGCGGATAGAGGATGCGATTGAAGGCGCAGACGTAGTGATGATTCTCCGGATTCAACGTGAGCGCCAGAATGCAGCCTTTTTCCCCTCCATGCGTGAATACTCAGTTCATTATGGTCTTCATCCGAGTCATCTTGAACGCGCCTCACGGGACGTAATCGTGATGCACCCGGGTCCGATTAATCGGGGCATCGAGATTTCGTCGGAGATAGCCGATGGCAGTCGTTCTTTGATTCTGGACCAGGTCACAAACGGAATTGCAGTGCGCATGGCAGTACTGTATCTGCTGGCGCGCGGAAACCACTCCGCACATGAAGAAGCAAGTGTGAAGCCGGCAGGGCCCGCAGGGCCAGTAGGGAATGCGAAGAGAGTTCGCAAGGGAATCCGCGCATGAAGCTCCTCATTGCAAATGGCTATGTAATCGATCCATCGCAGGGCTTGAATGCCGGCATGGATCTGCTGATCGAAGATGGACGCGTTGCCCGTGTGCTCGATCGCGGCGAGCCGGCGCCAAAGGACGCTGAAGTATTCGACGCGACTGGGCTCATGGTCGCGCCGGGTTTTATCGATCTGCACGTTCACCTGCGCGAGCCGGGGCAGGAATACAAAGAGACCATAGCGACAGGAGCTGCGGCGGCGGTCGCCGGCGGCTGGACCAGCATTTGCGCGATGCCAAATACTGATCCCGTCAATGACAGTCCCGCCGTCACTCGGTTCATCCTGGAACAGGGAGAGCGTGTCGGGCTTGCAAAGGTGTTTCCGATAGGCGCTCTGACCAAGGGAAGTGGCGGCAAGGAGCTCTCGGAAATGGGCGAGCTGAAGGATGCCGGCATCGTTGCTGTCTCGGATGATGGCCGATCGGTCCCCACCGCGGGAATGATGCGAAGGGCGATGGAGTATGCGCGCGGGTTTGACCTGGCGGTAGTGGACCATTGCCAGGACCACTCGCTGAGCGCTGGAGGCGTCATGCACGAGGGACGCTGGTCCCTGATCCTGGGTCTGCGTGGAATTCCCGCCGCCGCTGAGGAAGTCGATGCTAATCGCGATTGCGCTTTAGCAAGGCTTACTAGCGCTAGAGTGCATCTGGCCCACGTTTCCACCCGGGGTGCTCTGGAAGCAATCCGCCGTGCGAAGGAGCTAGGGCTGCGGGCGACCTGCGAGGTCGCACCTCATCATTGGGCGCTCACCGACGAAGCGGTAGCAGATTACGATACCAACATGAAGTTGAATCCACCTTTGCGCAGTAGGGACCACGTGGGCGCTTTGCTGGAAGGGTTAAGAGACGGAACGATTGATGCGATCGCCACCGATCACGCGCCACATCATGCGGACGAGAAAGGCCTTGAGTTTGATCAGGCGCCGTTTGGTATCACGGGGCTTGAAACTGCCGTTGGTCTTGCGTTTGACCTTGTCCATCAAGGCGTCATCAGTCTGGAACGGTTGGTGGAGTTGTGTGCTACCAACCCGGCCCGCATCTTCAGTCTGGAAGAGCGCGGCACCCTGCGCAAAAACTCGTGGGGCGATATTACCATCCTCGATCCGGACCACCAGTGGACGTTTGACGTTTCCAAATCGAAATCGAAAAGCCGGAACACGCCTTTTGATGGGCGAAGTTTCAAAGGCGCTGCGGTCGCTACGATTGTCGCCGGGCGAGTAGTATATCTCCATCCGGATTTCGCTCGCATCACCGCTTCAAAACACTCTCAGTTTGCAGCGGGACGTTAGCCCCTGAACTGAAAGGGCTAACTCGTGCCTCTCAATACAGAACCGGGAGCGGAAGAGGCTGTGGGAAAACTCCAAATGGGCGTGCGGTAACCCAGGTCAGGAAGCTCAAGCACTCCACCTTGAATTGTTAATTGAGAGTTAGTGGTCATGCTTTCCTGCAAGTAGCGGGGATTGAGCCGTCCTTTTGGAGATCGCTGACTTTTCATCATAGGTTTGCCGACCAAAGAGAAAACCCGCCGCGCTCTCCCTTCGCAGCGGGTTTCTCTTGTGGGTCGCCTACTTACGTTATAACAGGGGCGACCCGGTCATCGAATTCTTTGGAAGCCCGCCCGCGCTCTCCCCTTCGCTTGCGGGCCTCCATTGCACCGACAACCGCGAGGGTTGCCGATCTTTTAAACTAACGAACGTTCACAGCGGGCAACGAGAGGTTTTGATTCAGGACTACGCCAAACTCCGTGCCCGACTTAACTACCGCCTCGTGACCCTTCGAAAAAAGCGCTCCCGCCACGCCGAGTCCGGCGCCTACTCCCGCTCCGATGCCTGCGCCCTTGCCGCCGCCAGCAATGGCTCCGATGAGCGCACCTGTTGCTGCGCCACCACCAATGAACACAACATTGCGTTTCGTAGCAGACTTGCCCGAGACCTCACCTTCGTTATCCGCGTTGACGCTCTCACTCGTAACATCGGTCAGGTCGCCATTGATGCCTCGCGCGATACCAGTCGGCAATCTCAATGAAACTAAGTGGACTTCAATCGTGCCCGCTTTGCTTTGACGCGACGCGCGTGTGACGTTTCTCACCTGGCCTACTATGGAGCTCCCGGCGGGTATGACTTCAAGGCCGCCGGCATAAACTGGATCGACAACAATTGTCGTAAACTGATCGCCTACGCGAGCTGTTTCGGAAGTTATTGTTTGATTCATGCGCACGCGAATCACGTGACCAGTATGCACTGTGTAATAGGTCACGGGCGGTGCCTTCTTAACTACCGCGCGAGCAGAGCGGCGCATACGTGGCCGCTGCCTGCTCTGGCCCAAAGCAGGGACAACTGTTGACGCCACCAACCCTACAAGAACCAATAACCCAACTGTGAAACGCGATAGCGGACTACTAAACTGTGCTTTCATTGCAAACCCTCCGTGCCTCTGCTCGCTGTTCATAAAGTTGTTTCGCAAGCCATTGACTTTGGCAATGAGCGTGCCAGATTCCGACCCCCAACGAACGAAACAGAGAACTCCAGCTATTTCTCGACTTAGCGTGTGGCTTTGCGACGGGGTGATCGAATCTGAAGGGAACCACCGAACGTGTGTGAATGCGTTCGTGAACGTCCGCACGATATGGGATAAGGAGGAGGCTAGGCGCGGCGGGCGACAGTTGGATTCATAGCCCGCACAGCGCGTGACACTTGGATCTGAGCCTGATCGGGGTGATAGTTGAACTTGGAGCGCGCGCCGCGGGCGGTAGTTCGTTTAGAGCCCGTGAAACGGGCGAAAGCATAAAGCCTAGGGTGGAGCGAAGCGGAACCCTAGAGGTTAGCGTTCGAAAAATTCGCAAACCGCGAAGCGGGCGACAGCGGATCAATGATCTTGTTCGTGCATTAAGGGCTAGCCTGGGTCTCAATCCCCAGGCTTTACGTTTCGCCACGCTTCGCGGACGCTAAAACATATCGTCGCCCCCTGCGCGGGCTGCGCTATCAGTTGCGATCGACATGGGGCTCCGATGCTGACTGTTGCGCGTTTGCGCGAGAGGTGGCACACTTGGCCCACCAATAATCAGTTTGCCCGTACTCCCACAAGTTGTTTGCGTATCAGTCAGTTAAAATTTATCCCAGATATCGAAGACCAAGCAGCTAACACTATATGAAACGAATTTTGCTCGTGATCGTAGTCGTCGCACTGTACGTGCTGCATCAGGATTTTTGGTTCTGGCGCACTGCGCATCCGCTGGTGCTTGGCTTCATACCGATAGGGCTCTTCTATCAGGCGTGCTTTTCTGTCGCCGCTTCACTGGTGATGTGGCTTCTGGTGAAATATGACTGGCCGTCTCAGCTGGAACGCGAGATCGAACAACCAGAACCTGAGGAGGATTCCCCGTCTTGATTCCCGCAATAGTCGTTTTCATCTACCTGGCCACGGTTCTATATATTGGTATCTTCGCTTTCCGTAAAGCTAAGGGACGTGAAAAGGCGGAGGACTATTTTCTCGCGAGTCGTTCGCTCGGCCCTTTCGTCTTCCTTTTCTCGCTCTTCGGTACGAATATGACAGCCTTTGCTATCCTGGGCTCGTCAGGTCATGCGTTCTCGAACGGGATCGTCACCTTTGGCTTGATGGCCTCGTCTTCCGGTTTGGTTATTCCCCTTACTATTTTTCTGATCGGCACGCGCGTCTGGGCACTTGGAAAGAAGTATGGCTTTATGACTCCGGTGCAGATGTTTCGCGACCGTTGGGAGTGTGGCCACATCGGCACAGTCATCTTTGTAGTACAGGCCGTACTGCTGATTCCTTACATCATCATCGGCATCATGGGCGGCGGCACAACTTTGAATGCCATTAGCGGAGGCGTCGTTCCTTATTGGTTCGGTGGCGCAATCGTTGCGATGGTGGTAATGAGCTACGTGTTCTTTGGAGGAATGCGCGGCACGGCCTGGGTCAACACGTTTCAGACGATTCTCTTTCTGCTTTTCGGCGCCATTGCCCTGATTGTGATCGGCGTGGGCATGGGAGGATTTACCAACGCCGTGCAAGCAATACAATCGTCGCCGGCTCTTGCTCCGCTGCTTACGCGCGAGCGGATCTCGCCGCTCTATTTCTTTAGCTACACATTCATTCCGCTCTCGGCGATCGCCTTCCCGCATATACTGATCTTCTGCCTGACGGCACGCAAGATGAATCAGTTTAAAAAGACTGTTATCTTCTACCCGCTATGCATCCTCGCTATTTGGCTCCCGTGCGTGTTCCTGGGAGTCATGGCGAATCGGGTTACCGACGTGCCGCAGATACGTGCTAAGCAGGAAGCGCGACGAGTTTTGGCCACCCAGGGGAAAACCATGGCGCCGGAAGCACGCGACGATTTGCGGGAAAAGGCCGCTGGCGATGATGTCATCCTGCTTCTGCTCGAGCGTTACGCTCCGTTCTGGCTAGCTGGCTTACTGGGCGCCGGCATCATGGCAGCGGTGATGGCCAGCGATTCGCAGATACTCGCGCTCTCGACGATGTTTACGGAGGACGTCTTTGCCTTCTACGGGGGCAAGAGGCGTTTCGGTGAAGCTGTGCAAGTTCAGACCGGCCGCATCTTCATCGTTATCATTACGTTGTTTGCCTACGCGGTTGCCTTGCGCGCGCCGGAGACAATCTTTGAGCTGGCCATCCAGTATGCCTTCTCCGGCTTTGCCGCGCTTTCGCCATTGCTTGTAGCTGCGCTTTTCTGGAAGGGAAGTACGAAGTGGGGGGCACTGGCCGTGACGGTCTGGACCGCAGCAGCTGTCGCCGCCGTGGCTATCTTTCAGCAAGTTGTGCCGGCGCCAGCACCAGCTCCGGGCCAGAACCCGAACATTGTAGTGTGCGCTGTGGGCGGCATAGAGGCACTTTCGCGCACGCCCGCGGGTACAGCAGTCTTCGGTTTCATGCCGGTTGTGCCGATGGTGATTGTGTCCGCGTTGTTGATGATTGTTGTCTCTAAAATCACTCGCACACCGAGAGCGACGACGCTGGCCCGGTACTTCAAGTTAGAAGCGACCTAATTTTGAGAATGTATCGACCAAAGGAATCGATCCACGAAACGGCACGAAGCAAACACGAAATGTTATTAGTGTCCTTGGTGTGATTTAGTGGATCCTCTTTACTAACTTTTAATTCCACCGCGATGAAAAAAATAATCCTGGCGCTAGTCGCGCTCACCTGCATCTCTTCTGATATCAATAGTCAAACCCGCACAGGAAAGGGCGGTTCGAATAAAAGCCAGAGAAGCACTTCGACTGTTCGGCGCACTGTCTACCCCGGCAAACCTCCACAGGGCCCCAGCGTACTCTCCCCGGCTATCGTGGCCGGTGAACTGGTCTTCACTTCGGGACAGATCGGAATCGATCCGAAGACGAGCGAGATGGTTGAGGGCGGGTTCGAAGCGCAAGCTGAACAGGTGCTGCGCAACCTCGCGGCCGTGCTCGAAGCTGCGGGAAGCGACATGTCGCAGGTGTTAAAGACGACGGTGTTTCTCGCGGACATGGACGATTTCAACAAGATGAATGAGATCTATCGCCGACACTTCAAAGAGGATCCTCCGGCTAGGTCAACGGTTCAAGTAGCGCGTCTGCCGCGTAATGCGCGAATCGAGATTGAAGCGGTTGCCCTGGTGAGGAAGTAGACATTTTCCATTTCTTATTACTACTGTCCCAACGTCGGCGAGATTGAGGTGTCCGATGTAGCAGGTCAGTATCACCACGCAGGAGCGGGTGGGTGCAGGCTATTCATCACTCAGGCCGCAGTCTCGTGACGTCAGCTCCGTCCTCAGACTTTGATGATTGAGCTTAGCTAGTTAGACCCACCCGCTACCCGCGTGGTGGTACTGACCTCATGGGCCCCGGCATGAGTGAGTCGCTACTCAGAATCCGATGGAAAATGCTTCACATAACAAGTTAAGGCCAGGGGTAGCTCCCAGCAGCAATCTACGCCATGATTGTCGTCGCGGGCTTCGGAGAAGAGACCCTCTTCCGTGGGTACATGTTCGAACGCTTCGGCAAGCTTTTTGGATCCAGTGTGTGGGCCAAGACATTAATCGTGCTGCTCACCTCCGTATGGTTTGGACTGGGGCACTATTCTCTCCAAGGCCTCGCCGGCGTCGAACAGGCCACGATCTTCGGGTTTGCGTTCGGAACCATCTTCGCGGTCACAGGCCGGGTCTGGATGCTGATCATTGCCCACGCCGCGTTCGACTTGACCGCGCTCGCGATGATCTACTGGAATCTCGAATCCAAGGTGGCTCACTTTGTCTTCGAATAGGTTGTTACCGTCCGCGGCGTGTAACAAAGCAAGGGTTACGCTGAAAGCGTTGGCCAATTTCAGCCCAGGGTTGCTGCAACCCTGGGACGATAAACCGCCACGGAATTCTAACGCTGAAAGCGTTGGCGAATGTCCCGATTCACAAGCCGCTTCGCGAAACTCTTTCAGAGCTCATGCATAGGATGGGCGTGGAACTGGAATCCCAGGGTTGCGGCAACGCTTCCACCCCACGCGGGCTGCCCGCGCGGGAACCCCGCGATTCTCAAGCTCTGTCACTAATTATCAGAGCTACCAAAGATCCAAAGATGTCGATTCGCCGTTTAGCGG
>JACDCK010000215.1 GCA_013817595.1 Pyrinomonadaceae bacterium
CTGGGTGATCAAGCCTCCGAATTTCAATCCTCAGAAGCGCTATCCAGTGCTCTTCTATGTTTACGGCGAACCCTGGGGACAAACAGTCCTCGATGTCTGGGGCGGACGCAACCAGCTTTGGCACACGATGCTGGCGCAGCAGGGTTATGTCGTGATGAGCGTCGACAGTCGCGGCACTCCCGCGCCGCGTGGTCGTGCCTGGCGCAAGTCAATCTACCGGAAGGTCGGCATCGTTAATTCAACGGACCACGCTAACGCCGTCAGAGCAATCAAGAAGTGGCCGTACGTCGACCCTAACCGTATCGGTATCTGGGGCTGGAGCGGTGGCGGATCATCCACTCTGAATGCAATATTTCGTTATCCGGATGTTTATAACGTGGGCATGTCTGTCGCTCCGGTGCCAGACCTTCGCTACTACGACACGATCTACCAGGAGCGTTACGGCGGTCTGCCTCAGGATCACCCTGAGGAGTGGAAGCAGAGTTCACCGGGAGTCCACATGTAGGGGCTTCCCTACGTGGGCGCCCCGTTTCGGCCGCGCTAATTACATGGGAGACTGTCAATGCAGAAATACGGTTTGACCGCTTTCACCTTACTAGCACTAGGTCATTTTCCCGGTCACGACAGCAGCCACTCACGTTGGCTCATCACTCATCACTTACCACTCATCACCTGCTCCTTGGTGCTCAGCACTCAGCACTCAGCACTCCGTCGCCGGCACCTGGCTCGGCGTTCTCGAAGCCCAAGGCTTCAAGTTGCGCATCGTGATCAAGATCACGCAAACCCCCGAGGGCAAGCTCGTGGCCAAGATGGACAGCCTTGATCAGGCCGCGAACGACTTACCTATTGACACCATAACCTCCGAGGGCGGCGTGGTGCGTTTCGAAGCTCGCGCCTTGTCTCTTAGTTACGAAGGAAAACTTAACGACGACGGTTCCGAAATAGTCGGCAATCTGAAGCAAGGCCCTGCTACTTTTCCGGTAACGTTCAAGCGGACCGAAAAAGCACCAACCCTCGGCCGCCCACAGGATCCGCAAAAGCCCTATCCCTACAGCGAAGAAGAAGTCAGCTACGAGAACACGATCGACAAGGTCAGACTTACCGGCACCCTTACCCTCCCTCCTTCCAGAAAGCCAGTTCCTGCCGTCGTTTTGATTACCGGGTCAGGCGGGCAGGATCGTAATGAAACGCTCTTGGGCCATCGGCCGTTTCTCGTTCTCGCCGATCATCTGACTCGTCGCGGGATTGCCGTCTTGCGCGTCGACGATAGGGGCATGGGCGGCTCCGCGCCCGGCTCTCCCAATGCCACGAGTGAGAACTACGCCGAGGACGTATTGGCCGGAGTAGCTTTTTTGAAAGGACGTAAGGAAATTAACCCACGCCAGATTGGTCTAATCGGTCACAGCGAGGGCGGCATGATCGCTCCTATCGCCGCCGTCAGGTCAAAGGACGTGGCGTTTATTGTGATGATGGCCGGGATGGGGCAAACCGGCACCGACGTGATCCTGATGCAGGGCGACCTGCTGCAAAAAGCGAGCGGATCAGGTCCCGAAATGATCACGCAGGTTCGGAAAGCCTTTGAGCAAATCTTTGCGATCCTCAAAGCTGAGAAGGACAACGTGGCTGCCGAAAAGAAGATTCGCGAGGCAGTGGTGAGCCAGATGGCCACCATGACTGAAGCGCAGAAGAAGGCATTCGCTCCCGTACTCGGAACCATCAACGCTCAGATGAAGATGTACGTGTCGGACTGGTTTCGTTACTTCTTACTCTTTGATCCCGGTCCGACGCTCGCGAAGGTCCGAATACCCGTCCTCGCGATTGTCGGCGAAAAGGATTTACAGGTGCCACCCCAAGAGAACCTGGTGTTGATCGAGGCCGCGTTAAAGAAGGGCGGCAACAAGAATTACACCATCCTCCTCATGCCTGGCGTCAACCACTTGTTTCAAACTGCTAAGACTGGATCACCCTCCGAGTATGGTGTGATCGAAGAGACAGTCTCCCCCACCGCGTTGCAAACCATTTCGGACTGGATTCTAAAACAAACAACCACTCGCAAACGCGCCAACACGAGGAAGGTAGGTTAGGTCGCAAGGATGCGGCAAAGCCGCCTCCTGCCGAGAACGGCACAGCACAGCATTGCTCGGACCTTGAGCGGGGCAGTAGCCTGTCAAGGAGGATCTTTAATATTGGGTTCCACTAAATTGCGGCGGCACGGGCGCCTACGGAGTGTCGCCCCTACAATCGTGGCTGTCCCATTCGCGGTACCGGTCGGGGATCTATTCTCCGCATCCCCGCGTCTTCGCTAACGCTGCCCACTGCTCACTGTCCACTGCCCACTGCCTTTGTGGATCTACTTCGGCATTTCTGCCGGCATAATGCTCAACTCGGGCACAAACCGCGCAATTGACCGCTCGATGTGAGTGACCGTGCCTGCCGGTAGCTTTTGGAAGAGCGTTTGTGCTCCTTCCGCTCCCAGCACCTGGACCGGAACCGGTCCTTTGTCGATCTCCGCAAAGCTGTCGCGCAGTGTGAGCGTGGTGTACTCATTCGCGTCGCCGCCAAACATGGTTTGCGACACCAGGTAGGTAGCCCCTCCTTTGGCCATCACCGGCCCGAAATCGTTCTTTATATAGTTTTCAAAGTCCTGATTCCGCCCATTGGCCACGTGCACAGATGAGACGACCGCAAGCTTTGGCGCATATGCTTTACTACTCATCACACCTAGATCGGGTCGCGTGCGAATGATGTAGCGGTGGACACCTTTAACGAAGCTGCCCGCTTTGGCCGACCAATCGGCGAAGCCCTGGCTGCCGAGCGCCTTCTCGAGCGGACTGGCGCCGTCAAATTCGGCGAACTTATCGAACGGCGCCACGAGCACAAACTCAAAGGCGTCGCCGGCATAGTTCGTGCTTTGCCAGACGTGGCGCCATTTGAGTCCTCCTTTCTTCAATGCGGGGTTGGTAGTGTTTTTCATGAAGTTTTGAAACTCGGCCATCATTTCCGGCTTCACACTTACGTGAGTAATGACTAGCCACTGAGAAGCTGATGGCGCAGCTTGTGGGCTGGGAGTTGGGTTTTGGGCCAGGCTCGGGTTAGACTGGGCTGCGCCGAGCAGGAAAGCAGTAACCCAGAGTGCGTGCAGCACCGGGGCAGTGATTCGTTTCATTTTTCTGTTCCTCTCTGAAAAAGGGTTTGGGGAAGCGATTAACAAAATACTTGGCGAAGGACAACCAACAACGATCTGGACAAGAACACGATCACGTAATCAAGCAAGGCAAGATCGCGATCACGGAGTCAATCCGAGTAACGCCTTTAACTTTCGGATAGCGCTAAGCTAAAGCTTATCGGGCGTCGGCGACGTGGATGTTCCGGACTCAGCAGAAAGGCCCAATTTCGACCTCGAGTGCCGCGGATGCTATTACAGGTCGTATCCGGAAGCAAGAAATGATTGGTCGGTTCTCATATCAGGTTTTGAATCCCCAACCGCCATCCGCGTTCATCCGCGTATATCCGCGGCTAGTTGTCCAGGATCTACCGGGGCATACACTTAAAATACAACGGGCAGGCGCACTTTGCAAAAAATCCTCCGGGTAGCGGAGGAATTTGGCAAGCACACGCACGGCGTGCATTCATCCAACCCGAGGTTCTCCTCTCTGGTAATGGTGCACCTTAAAAGTCGAGCCCTGCCATTAGGCAACGCTTTCACTGGGACCGCGGGCGTCTCGCCCGCCACGAGCGCGCCAGCGCGAGAAGGCTTTGCATTGTCACAACCTGGGTGAGGGTTTGAAGCGAGAGCTTAGCTCGCGGTGGGCGAGAGGGCCGGCGGTCCCAGTGAGCGGCAGGGCTTGAACACAAAAAGTGAACCAGTGCTCCTCCCTTCAATTCTCGACAGCCCCACCCAAACCGTGATAGAAAGCAGTCCTGACCGAGAATTTTATCTTCATGAGGTTGCGCATCGACCTCTGACCCAATCTATGTCGAGGGAGGATCACATGAACATAAGGATCGCAGCGGTTGCAATAAGCTCCCTGCTGATATTGACCTGCGTGGAAGCGGTGTTGGGCCAAGCCCCCTCGGGCCCGCCCAAACCTGGGCCGGAGCACCAAAAGCTGGCCTACTTTGCCGGTAAATGGTCGTCCGAAGGAGATATGAAGCCGAGTCCATTTGGCCCTGCCGGGAAGTTCACATTTATGCAGACCTGCGAGTGGTTCGAAGGTGGCTTCGCTATCGTGTGTCACTCTGAGGGGAAAATGCAGGCAGGCACTGTGAAAGGGCTTAGCGTCCTGGGCTATGACCTTGGTGAGAAGTCCTATACCTATTTCGAGACGAATACGTTGGGGGAGAGCGTCTTTTCTCGTGGCATGGTCGAGGGCGACACGTGGACCTGGACGAACGAAAGCAAAATGGGCGGGAAGCCTGTCCGCGGGCGATTCACGCTGAAGCAGCTGTCGGCCGATTCGGCCACGTATAAGTTTGAAATGGGCAGCGGCGATGAACCACTAAAGGTGATCATGGAAGGCAAGCAGACGCGCGTGAAGTGATGCTCAATAGCGCAACGCTGCTTGAACCGCGCGTTCACTTTTGAGGACGTTCGCAGCCATGATGGCATCATGCTCGGTGAACGCGTAAGGTTGCATCGTCTACCGCCGCGACGCTTTGTG
>JACDCK010000216.1 GCA_013817595.1 Pyrinomonadaceae bacterium
AGGTAATGAAGGCCTCGAAGGGCAAGGCGAACCCGAAAGTGGTGAATGAGCGGTTGAAAGAGAAGCTACGAGGTTAGTTATCCCTTGACGCCGATTTCAAATTGCCCCTCACAGCGCGGAAGACTTTGGAGTGCGGTGGCAAGCGGAGCGCGACACCGCTTTGGATAAGCGGACTCTGGACCAGGTAATGTGACAATATCCAAAGTGCCGTCGCCGCTTCGCTCTGCCGGCGCACTCCAAGAAAGAAAACGATGGATCTCAACGGCAAAGTAGCAATCGTCACGGGCGGAACGAAGGGCATCGGCCGCGGCATTGCGGAAGCACTGGTGCGCGAGGGCACAGATGTCTGCGTCAGTGCGCGTAAGCGCAGCGAGATAGATGAAACCGTAGGAGTTTTTTCGGGCTTTGAGAAGGGACGCGTCACCGGCATTGTCTGCGATGTCTGCGATCATTCCCAGGTAAAGGCGCTATTCGAGCGGACGATAGCCGACTTTGGTGGTCTCGACATACTCGTCAATAATGCGGGTATTGGAATCTTTTCGACGGTCGAGGAAATGTCGCCTGGGGATTTCCGCGCCGTTATCGAGACGAATCTTTTCGGGGTTTACTATTGCTGCCATGAAGCGATTCCCCTAATGAGGCAGCGCGGGGGCGGGTACATCATTAATATGTCCTCTCTGGCCGGCGCTAATCCTCATCCCCAGATGGCTGCCTACAATGCATCAAAGTTTGGTCTGAATGGCTTTAGTGAAGCCCTGATGCAAGAGGTGCGGCACGACGGCATCAAGGTGAGCTACATCATGCCGGGCTCAGTGAACACGGAGTTTGGTGGTGACGAGCCTGGCGAAGACAAGAGCTGGCAGCTCCAACCGAAAGACATAGCCCGCGTCGTACTCGACCTACTCCATCATGACGAGCGCAGCCTTCCCAGCCGCGTCGAGATCCGGCCCAGCAAACCACCAAAAAAATAGATGCGAGCAGTCGTCCAACGCGTCACTCGCGCCAGCATCAGGGTTGAGGACGAAACTGTCGGTGAGATTGGGAAAGGTCTGGTTGTATTGTTAGGTATCGCCCGGGATGACACCGAGAGGGATGCGGAATATCTTGTCAGCAAGATTGGCGCGTTGCGTGTGTTTGACGACTCGGAAGGTCGGATGAATCTCTCAGTGACGGATGCAGGCGGCGCGCTGCTGGTGGTTTCGCAGTTCACTCTTTACGGAGACGTGCGGCGGGGCTTGCGTCCTTCATGGATTGAAGCGGCAGGGCCAGAAGCTGCGGAACAGCTGTATGAGTTTTTTGTTACGCGGGCCAAATCCCACATCGGAGAGGTGGCCACTGGACGCTTTAGAACCATGATGCAGGTTGAACTAGTCAATGATGGTCCGGTTACCATTTTGGTGGATAGCCGGAAGCTGTTTTAGTAAGAGGAAAACTGAATTGACTAAGGGGTCACCACTCCATTAGGATGCCGCGGGATCTCAGTCAAGTGTATTGAGTCGTAAGGATGACGGAGAAGAACTTTTATGAGGCAAAGCACAATGAAGACGAGCTGGTTCCATTTCAGTCTGTGTAATTGCGCTGGCGCTCGCAGTCTTTGGCTATGTAATCCAGGTGGAGGGGCGAAGCTCCAAAAAGGCTAAAGTGGCCCTCCCTGCCGAGAAGGTGATCGCGTCGATCACAACCGCCATGGCCGCTAAACCCGGTAATTTGCTGGGGGTGGAGGTGGAGAACGAAGGAGGGAAGACCCTCTGCGAAGTTGAGATTCTCACTCCGGACGGTAAGACTTATGAGGTTGAGGTAGACGTCGCCAGCAATGCGGTAGTAGAAGTCGAACTGGAAGACGATGACGACGATGGTGAAGACGACAAAGACGCAAAAAACGACAAAGACGACAAACCTTGAGCTAGACTAGCGTTCTTTTATGGGGCACTCTCGCTGGGCGTTTCAGATCATATCGTCGCTTGTCTTTGATCGAGGATCTAGCTCAAAGCGATCACGATCGCGCCGCTCGATCTTATCGATGAATTCCAGTTCTTCGTTGTCTTCGAAACTCACGCCAATCGCTTGCGCGTTCTCTTCCACCATTGATTGATCCGGCGTAGGGTTGTCGCCGGCAACGGTTTCCGAACCACTCTCGTTTACATCCTCCCAAGAGGCATCCAGATCGCCGCCCGCGTCTCTGGGGGAAGCAGCTGTGTTGTTGCGCAGACGGTGGGCCAGCAGCTCAGGATCCTTCGGTGCGCGTGAGATTTCCTCCTCCATAAACTCTTCAATCTCGGGATTTGGGACGTAATCTGGATTATTGCTTAAGTACTCAAAGCCTTCAGCAGGTTTCTTTGTCATGCCGCTCTCCTCAAATCCTACCGCTTCCAACGCAGTAGACACTGACTCCGAGACTGAGAAGATTCAGTTTCTCACCCAGGAGATCGAAACAGAGTTTAGGGGATTCCTTCGCGCTGAACTATAGCAAACGTCGGAAGGCGCGGCAATACTTATGGCATTGATCGAGTCGTGTTGAAAAGAAAGCGTTGCTTGACGATTGCGCGGCCCCACTTTACACTGAACTCTGTCAACACAAACGTTAAAAATCCAAGCGCTGGCTTAACAAACCACAAGCGTAAAGCTTCTCCTATGAACTATATAGTCTCAGAGTCCTATGCCAAATAGCCCCTTTAATTCGCTTCAATCCTTCAATCCCCGCGCCGGTGTATCCGCCAAGTTTTATTCGTTACCACAACTCGAAAAAGAGAACGTGGGTGCGATTTCAAAGCTTCCGGTGAGTATTCGAATTGTCCTGGAATCCGTGCTGCGCAACATGGATGGAAAAAAGATTACCGAGGACGACGTCCTGGCGCTGGCTAACTGGGAACCCAATGGCAAGCGAACTGAAGAAATTCCGTTTGTGGTGGCGAGGGTGTTACTTCAGGACTTCACCGGGGTGCCCTTACTGGTAGACCTGGCGGCGATGCGTTCCGCGGTAGCACGGCTGAAAAAGAACACAGAGGTTATCGAGCCGCTGGTGCCCGTCGATCTGGTCATCGATCACTCCGTCCAGGTGGACTTCTCGAGCACGAAAGACGCGTTTGAGAAGAACATGATGATGGAGTTTAAGCGGAACAATTCCCGCTACCAGTTTTTGAAATGGGGCACGCAGGCCTTCGACGGTTTTGGTGTTATTCCGCCCGGCATTGGCATCTGTCACCAGGTGAACCTTGAGTATCTCGCCAAGAGCGTTTGGGAAAAGCACGACATCTATTATCCGGATACGCTGGTAGGCACTGACTCACATACGACAATGATTAACGGACTGGGCATAGTGGCCTGGGGCGTCGGTGGTATAGAAGCCGAAGCAGCCATGCTGGGCCAGCCAGTCTATTTTCTGACGCCGGATGTAGTTGGAGTTTGCCTGAGCGGTAGTTTGCGCGACGGAGTGACGGCGACTGACCTGGTGTTGCGAATCACCGAGATGTTGCGCAAGGCCAAGGTAGTGGGGAAATTCGTCGAGTTTCATGGGGACGGGGCCGCCAGTCTTTCGGTAACAGATCGCGCAACCATAGCAAACATGGCACCGGAATATGGAGCGACCATGGGCTTCTTCCCAATCGATGAAGAGACTTGCCTGTATCTGGAAGCCACGGGACGTGATCGCGAGCAGGTTGAAGCGGTGCGAAACTACTACACCGCGCAGAGTATGTTTGGAATTCCGCGGAAAGATGAATGCCAGTACAGCCTGGTGCTTGAATTAGATCTTGGGGAAATCCGGCCGAGCGTTGCTGGTCCAAAGCGCCCTCAAGATCGGATCGAACTACCGAACCTTAAGGACGAGTTTACGACTCTGCTGCGAAAACCAACCTCTGAAGGTGGCTACGGAAAATCAGAAGAAGAAAGTGTCGCTCGCTATTTCACCAAGATAGGCGTGCCAGCCCTGGCCAAAGCTGCCCTCGCGGGTGGTGGCAGACAAGAGGCCCATTCCGTCCCCACTTCTGTCGGAGGCGGCGACCTCACGCGGATAAACACCAGCGCCTGGTCTGAGACGGAGATGGTCAACAATCGACCCACGCCGGATCGGCTGGAGGAAGTTCATCCGGAAGAATTCCCTCATGCCGAGATCGATCTCGGTCATGGCGATGTTCTGATCGCGGCCATCACCTCCTGCACCAACACCTCGAATCCGAGTGTAATGCTGGCTGCGGGGTTGCTCGCAAAAAAAGCGGTAGAGCATGGTTTGAGTGTGCGGCCGGCAGTGAAGAACTCGCTGGCCCCGGGTTCGCGCGTGGTTACGGAGTACTTGCAAAAAACCGGTCTGCAAACTTACCTGGATCAGCTTGGCTTCAATCTCGTAGGTTACGGATGTACAACCTGCATCGGCAATTCGGGCCCACTTGATCCGACGATCGAGCAGGTTGTGACTGAACACGATTTGATAGCCGCGAGCGTACTTTCCGGAAATCGTAATTTTGAAGCGCGGGTTCACCAGAGTATCAAGGCAAACTTTCTCATGAGTCCGCCGTTAGTGGTCGCTTTCGCAATCGCCGGGCGTGTCGACGTGGATCTTTCGAGCGCGCCGCTGGGAATTGGGAAAGACGATCAGCCTGTGTACCTCCGTGATATCTGGCCGAGCCTTCAGGAGATCAACGAGCTCCTGCGCTCAGCGTTTGAT
>JACDCK010000217.1 GCA_013817595.1 Pyrinomonadaceae bacterium
ATTCCTTGTAACTGTATCCGCTGGTGCCTACGTAGAGAGTCATTCTACTTTCCAAAAACATTTCGGAGTTAGGAAAATCAAGGTTTGCCTGATTGCTTGATGAGAATGTTGGTTTTGTTATCTTCGGTGGCGATAGTCGCCGTTACATTCTGGTTCCTTAAGACGAAGCTCGTAGACGTAAGCCGCATGGTCTTGGTCGGTTTAAGGATTCCTTCGTACCACGCCAGGACACGGTCAAGAGAATCGCCTGTCTGCAGCTGAATTGCCCGACCCTCGTCGCTTGTCATGTCCACGACCGTCTGCGCTCCCGGGTAAATCAGCGTGGCGTTGTCGGTGGTCCTGCTATGGCTCCTCATCCTGACAATAGCTACGGACGAGACGATTCCAAGGATGACGACCAGGACTATGCCTCCGACTATTGAGGCAGCAGGGAGCCGGCGTCGAGGCGGAAGCGTATTGGCGCGCATGCTCGCCGCAGCCATTGAATTGCGCATTGGATTGCTTGGCGAAACTCGGTCAGGGCTGGTGGGTCTTGGTTCCAGGCGCTGGGTGGTGACGTTCTCGACTCGTTCATTCAAGGTGAGCGTTGGTTCTTCTGAAGAGTTCACCGCACTACCGGACGTCACAGTCCGGCCGCACTGCCGGCAGAAGTTTGCCTCGGGGAGTAGCTCGGCGCCACATGCGGAACATCGGGGAACGCTCATTAGGAGACAAAATACAGCCGGCACTTGTTTTGGGCAAGCATCGCCCTGTCACAACAGGGAGCGGTAGCGACCTGGTGGGTCGGGGCAGCTTTCAAGTTTTGTCAGATGTTGCATATGGTCCTCGGCTTCTGCTTCTGTGTTGAGTGTCGCGCCGCTGACCAGTCGCTACCGCTCCCGGTTCTGACAACACAACCGGCCTCATTGTCGGCTCCTCGCCTTTTGTGATACACAGAGCGACAAACTGGTAGACACTAGTTCAACCGTTCGCCCCAAAAACTTCGCCGAGGAGTCAACATCAGCACCTATGTCAACGGTCACCACTAATATCGAATCACTGGCCCATGAAGAACGCGTGTTTCCGCCGCCGGCCCCCTTCTCACAAAAAGCGCACCTCAAATCGATGGCGGAGCTGGAAAGGCTTCGCCGTGAAGCGTACGAGCATCCGGAAGAATTTTGGGCTGGCATGGCCCAAGAGCTTCATTGGTTCAGGAAGTGGGACACAGTTTTGCAGTGGGAGCCGCCTCATGCCCAGTGGTTTGTTGGGGGCAAGATAAACATTTCCTACAACTGCCTCGACCGCCATCTCTCCACCTGGCGTCGCAACAAGGCCGCACTAATTTGGGAAGGCGAGCCCGGCGACATGCGGACGCTGACGTATCAGCAACTGCACCGGGAAGTCTGCCGCTTCGCAAACGTTTTGAAGCGCGCAGGAGTTCAAACGGGGGACCGGGTCGCGCTTTATATGCCGCTCATTCCCGAGCTGGCCATCTCCATGCTCGCCTGTGCGCGTATTGGCGCTACCCACTCAGTTATTTTCGGGGGATTCTCCAGCGCGGCTTTAATCGATCGCATTAATGATGCGAGCTGCAAGCTCGTGGTAACGGCCGATGGCGGTTGGCGGCGCGGTACTGAGGTGAGATTAAAACCAGCGGTTGATGAAGCTCTCAAACAAACCCCATCCGTAAAGGTCTGCATCGTCGTCCAGCGCACACGCGGGAAGATCCATATGGAAGCGGGGCGAGATCACTGGTGGCATGAGCTGATGGAAACTGTTGATGCTAACTGTCCGGCTGAAGAATTGGACAGCGAGCACCCGCTTTTCATTCTCTACACATCAGGAACTACGGGAAAGCCGAAAGGCATTTTGCATACGACGGCCGGTTACCTGCTGCAGACTCACTTGACGACAAAGTTGATATTCGATCTCAAAGACGAGGACGTATACTGGTGCACGGCGGACATTGGCTGGGTCACAGGACACAGTTACGTAGTTTATGGCCCACTTTCAAACGGCGCGACCGTGCTCATGTACGAAGGCGCGCCGAACCATCCGGAGCCGGACAGGTTTTGGAGCATCGTTGAGCGCCATCGCGTGAATATCCTCTATACCGCCCCTACCGCAATTCGCGCTTTCATAAAATGGGGGGAGCAGTGGCCCTTGAAACATGACCTCACCAGTCTGCGTTTGTTAGGCACGGTGGGCGAACCAATCAATCCCGAAGCGTGGATGTGGTATCGCGAGATCATCGGCAAAGGTGTTTGTCCAATAGTTGACACGTGGTGGCAAACAGAAACCGGCGCGATCATGATCACGCCGCTTCCCGGGGCTACTGCTACCAAACCCGGTTCCGCTACTAAGCCTTTTCCGGGAATCGAGGCCGACGTGATGACCAGAGACGGCAAGTCCGTCGGCGCAAATGAGGGCGGCTACCTGGTGATCAAACGACCATGGCCTTCGATGCTCAGAACGATCTGGGGCGATGATCAACGCTACCGTGAACAGTACTGGTCGCAAATTGATGGTATTTACTTCGCCGGCGATGGCGCACGGGTGGATGAGGATGGCTACTTCTGGATCATGGGGCGCATCGATGATGTGATTAATGTCAGCGGCCACCGGCTGGGAACCGCGGAGGTGGAAAGCGCGCTGGTATCGCACGCGGCGGTGGCGGAAGCAGCAGTCGTGGCGCGGCCCGATGAATTGAAAGGATCGGTTATCATTGCCTTTGTCACCCTGGAAGGCACACACACTCCGTCGGATCAGCTTAAGGAGATCTTGCGCGCTCATGTCACCAAAGAAATTGGCGCGCTCGCACGGCCTGAGGAAATACGCTTCAGCGATATGCTCCCAAAGACTCGCTCCGGCAAGATCATGCGGCGCTTGTTGCGTGAGATTGCCACCAGCGGCTCAGTTGCGGGCGACGTGACCACACTGGAGGATTTCTCGGTGCTTGAGAAGTTGCGAGCAGAGGAAGAATGACCATTTTCCATTTGTCATTTTCCATAAATTTTTCATTTTTAAAAATTCGCGAGTCGTGACGTTTCCCTAAGGAAGTCGATTAGCGCTGAACGATGGAAAATGTTAAATGGAAACTGGAATGGAAAATATCTCTCCATCTCCGACAGCGACACCCAGTCTCCAATGCCGAGCCTCCGGTACCCATCAAGAAATCCTGCCAGTTTTTGCCAAAGCGTTATAAACTCTGCGGTAGCAGAATAGTTCGCTCTCTTGCCCGATAGGAGTTAAGTGATGCCTCGCCAAACGGAAGTCGAAGGCCGCTCAGGGCGACGTTATCTGGTAACTTTTGAGGTGCGCGCGGAATGGGACGAGCCTGATGGATCTCACATTCTGTCAGAGGGCACCACAGAGAATGTCGGTCCCGAAGGGACACTGGTGCATCTGCCGCGAAGGCTTCCAGAAGTAGGCAGCCGGGTGCGGCTTGAGGTGCAAGGTGAAGATGGTAAAAAGCTACAGGTCGTTGCCGAGGTACTGCGCATCGAACGCAACCCTGGACATCCGCTGGCCGCGCTTCAGCTAATGGGCGAGACTGACGAATGGAGGGGGTTGATCTGGGAGCCTGCAGCGCCCCGCGTCGCCGCTCCAGTGACAACCGAGAGCGATGAGGAAGAAGAAAGTGAGGATGATTGAAGACGCTTTAGCTCTGCGTGGTGAAGTGGTCCATCTTGGCACGGCGGACACCTTTGGCGTCGAATTTCGTGACATGAGTCCTTCCGAAAAACGCGCCGTACATCATCAAGCGACTACACTGACCGCAGGTCGAAAATAGTGAGCAGCAAAGAGGAATCCAAAGAGGTAGCCCGAACCGCGGCGAAAGCGGCAGTTGAGGCGTCGTGGCCGCAGACGCGCGCAATCCTGCGCGTGATCGTCATTGTGCTGGTGGTGGCAATTGCGCTTTGGATACTCGTCAAGCTAACGGGCCTGATCCTGCTTCTTATTCTCTCGGTCTTTTTTGCCTATCTCGTTTCGCCCCTGGTGGACTTTCTGCGACGGCCCATTATCATCTCGGGACGCCCCCGCGCAATGCCGCGCCTGCTGGCTATTTCCCTCGCCTACATAGTTCTCATCGGAGCCATTGTTATAAGCGTCTACCTGCTGGTACCGCGTCTGGGCAGCCAGTTTCCGGAGTTTGCTCAGCAGGCTCGTGGTTACTGGAGAGACTTTGGCACCAGTACTCAGCGACTGAATGATTACCTGCGGATGAGAATGCCTCCGCCAGTTATGGAAGCTATAAACAGCGAGGTGCCACGGGTAGTTGAACGCGTCAGAGGCACCTTTGGCCTGGTGCTGGAGCACATGATCGGTTGGCTGGCTTATATACCGTGGCTGGTCTTGATTCCGATTCTGAGCTTTTTCTTCTTGAAAGACGCGGAGGAGTTTCGCCGCTCCGCACTACAGATGCTCCCGCGCGGACGTTGGCGCTGGCGCGGCGACGAGTTTTTTCAAGACATTAGCGGTACCCTGGCAGCCTATGTCCGCGCTCAATTAACCGCTTGTCTGTTTATCGGAATTGTTTGCTCGATTGGCTTCGCCCTGCTGGGTATTCCCAGCCCCCTAGTGCTGGGTTTCATAGCCGGTGTTTTCGAATTCGTTCCACTCG
>JACDCK010000218.1 GCA_013817595.1 Pyrinomonadaceae bacterium
CCGGGTTAAGAAAGGAACTTGGTGGCAAACGAAACATTGCAGTTACGTGACCGGGTAGCCATTGTAACCGGCGGCTCCCGGGGCATTGGTCGGGCCGTCGTTGACCGGCTAGCTGAGATGGGCGCGAAAATAGTTGTTAACTATGTGCGTGATAGCGCCGCTGCGGACGCGGCCGTAGCTTCAGCTCGCAGCAAACGAGTCGAAGCGCTGGCAGTTCATGCTGACATTTCCAAGCTAGGTGACGCCGAACGTCTGATCAACGAAACGGTCCAACGCTTCAAGCGCATAGACATCCTGATTTGCAATGCCGGTATCTGGGAGGGAGCGGCCGTTGAAGAAATATCGGAAGCACTGTGGGATAGAACGATGGATGTCAATTTGAAGGGAACCTGGACCGTTTGCCGCGCCGCAATTCCCGTCATGAAGCAGCAGCGCTCGGGGCGCATCGTAATAGTTAGCTCCACGGCCGGCCAACGAGGCGAAGCAAACGTTTCGAATTATGCGGCGTCAAAGGGAGGCCAGATATCGTTCACAAAGTCGCTGGCGCCTGAGCTGGCGCCTTTCGGCATCAACGTCAATGCGGTGGCGCCGGGCTGGGTGGATACGGAATTGAACATAGCGGTTTTCGCCGATCGCGATCGGTTAGACGCCGTAAATCGTACAATTCCCCTGGGAAGAGTAGCCACCGCCGATGACATCGCTTGTCCAATCGTCTTCCTATGTAGCGACTGGGCCCGCCATATCACGGGCGAAATCCTAAACGTGAATGGCGGTTCGGTGCTTTGCGGATAAAACGTATGTTTGAGCGGTATACCGAAAAAGCGCGTCGTGTAATTTTCTTTGCCCGATATGAAGCTTCTCAAGCAGGAACGCCGATGATCGAGCCGGCGCATCTCCTGTTGGGAGTGATACGAGAAGATCCGAAATTGATCAGTCATTACTCTCCCTTTGGAAGGAACAGTGGCAAGTCTATTCGTGAGGCGATCCAAGCACGGACGACGACCCCGAAAGAGAAGATTTCTACGTCGGTAGAACTTCCGCTCGCATCAGAAACAAAACGTATTCTGGCCTACGCCCACGAAGAGAGTGATTCCCTGAAGCATCGCCATATTGGAACAGATCATTTGCTGTTGGGTCTGCTGAGAGAGAAGGGAACGCTGGCCGCTCAGGTTTTACATGAACAAGGCTTAGAACTTGAGACCTTGCGCGGAGACATAGCCGCGAATTGTATGGCTTCGCCTCGCGCGGGCGAGTGGAGGACAGTCGTCGGACTTGAGAGATTACTTGAACAGCGGATTGATCTTGTGCGCGGCGCAAGGATCGGGTTGATCTGCAACCAAGCATCTGTCGATCACAGCTTTAGGCATGCTGCTGATCTTTTCCATGAACACCCGGATGTTAACTTGAAGGCGCTGTTTGGACCTCAGCACGGGATCCGGGGCGACGTTCAGGACAATATGATCGAGACCAAACACTCAGTAGACCAGGTAACCGGGATCCCCGTTCATTCTCTCTACAGCGAAACCCGAGAGCCCACTGAGGCGATGCTTAGGGATGTCGATGTCTTAGTTTTCGACATGCAGGATGTCGGCTGCCGCATCTATACCTTTGCCTACACAATGGCGAATTGCATGCGTGCTGCGAAGGCCTTCAATAAGAGGGTGCTGGTGTGCGATCGCCCTAATCCAATAAATGGGAAGGATGTGGCGGGGAATGTCCTGGAACCGGATCAGGCGTCGTTCGTTGGCCAGTTTCCTATTCCGACGAGACACGGCATGACGCTGGGGGAGCTGGCGTTGATGTTCAATGACCACTTCGGCATCGGCTGTGAGCTCGAAGTGGTGATAATGAAGGGCTGGAGGCGGGAATCCTGGCACGATGAAACAGGTGCCCCGTGGGTGATGCCCTCACCAAACATCCCAACAGTGGAGTCAGCGACGGTCTTCCCAGGAACGGTTCATTTCGAAGGCACGCAAATCTCCGAGGGGAGGGGAACTACTCGCCCTTTCGAACTCATTGGCGCGCCCTACATCGTTCCTCATGAATACGCTGCGGAACTCAATCGTCTGAGCATGACTGGCGTTTATTTCCGAAGCTGCGTTTTCCGACCCACCTTCCAGAAACACGCCGGATTAAGTTGCGGTGGCGTTCAAATCCAGGTGCTAGATCGGAACCGGTATGAGCCGGTTACGGTTGGGGTAGCAATGGTCAAGGTGGCGTATGACATGTACACCGAAAGTTTTCGTTGGAAGGAACCACCCTATGAGTACGTCTACGATCGTAATCCATTTGATGTGATTGCGGGGACGACAGAGTTGAGGGAAGCGATCGAGCAGGGAAGTACAGTCGAAGCAATAGTAGACAGCTGGCAGGACTCGCTGACGGAGTTTATGAAAGTTAGGGAAAGGTACCTGCTTTACTGAGCGCTCCGGACTGCTTGTTAATGTGAGTGTTTAAGAGTCGCCCTGCCGACTTTTAAAGAGAAAGATGAGGCGTAACGGGATCCAAGAGTAAGTTGGAGGCATCCTACACGCGCTGAGGTGAACTTCCCGAAGCATGCTCTCATTAAAGTAAAACTTTAGAGTATCTTGTGTGCGTAGGAAAGAAGAGTAATTGACCGATTGGAGGGTTGAATTGAGCAGAGGCCAAACGGCGTCTAGTGAGAGACCACCCGCGAAAGCCTGGCTAATGGGGACGGCCGGGTGGATTTTCCCTGGCGCGGGACATCTGCTTCAGGGGCATTGGGGGCGGGCCCTGCTTCTCGGCGGGACAATTTGGATATGTTTTGTCAGCGGACTGATGATGGGTGGACATCTGTTTACGTACTCTGGGGAAGAACAAGGCTTCTCAGCGCTGCTCCAAATTCCTCCGATGATAGCCAACCTCGGCACGGGCCTGCTGTATCTCGTTTGCTGGATGCTGGGATTCGGGTTCTCAGATGATCCGCTGCAGGCTGCACGAGCGACTTACGAATATGGCAACACGTTTCTGTTGATCGCCGGCTTGCTCAACTATCTAGCTATGCTTGACGCCTTTGATATCTCCGCCGGGAGGAAGTCTTGAGACATTTTCTGGTCATGACAGTATTCGCGGTCTTCGCTGCCGTTGTTTTCGGCACAGTGGCGAAAGACACCAACAAGGATCGATTTCTCTACGGACTTAAAGTATTTGCTGAATTCATGATAATTGGTTTGGCGTTGGGCTGGATTCTTTACTTTCTTCCTTTCTGAGAGGGGTTTCAGTCGAAAGGTTAGATTAATGGGTCTTTGTGAGACTGAGGCACTGGTACTTCGTACCTACAATCTTGCTGAGGCCGACAAGATTGTCGTCTCCTTGACCCATGCCAATGGCCTTGTGCGGGCAGTGGCGCAGGGATGCAGACGACTCAAAAGTAGATTTGGCGCCGCCCTTGAGCCTTTTACGCTCGTTCAAATCACGTACTACCAGAAGGAGAATCAGGACCTCGTTTCGTTGCGCCAGGCGGAGATTTTAAAGTCACACTTCCATCTCTCATCCGACGCCGAAACGCTAACGGGATTGGCCTATATGGCTGATCTGGTGATCGAGTTTTCCCCCCCTCACCAAGCCAATGAAAAGCTCTTTAGAATGGTGAAAGCATGCCTCCAAGCGGTGGCCGCATCTCCAGGTGACTTGCAGACGGTCCTAAGGTACTTCGAAATCTGGTTGCTGAAGTTAGAAGGGTTCCTCCCGGACATCAAACGCTGCGCGGAATGTCATCTCACGTTCGCTGAAAACAGGTTAGCCTTTGTGGGGTCGGATCTGGTGCTTCGATGCCGCTTATGCAGTCAGGGAATGGGCACGGCTCTGTCCGACAAACTGCACCGGCAACTTCGTGCTACTCAGAAATTGGCTCCGTGGGTGTTTGCTGAGGAATCCAGGGAGGTCCCGGCTAAGACGCTTCGAGAGTTGGCTGAACTAACACATAGTTTACTCGGGCGGGTGCTCGAGAGACAGCCGAGAGTGCGGTCGACATTTCCATAAAGTATTACATTAACTTGCAGCGCGAACTATGCCGACAATGATATCCGGCAGAAGACTAATTCCCGGCTACACCGTAAGAGCGGCACTTCCTTATGTGTTCCTTTCACTTTTCCTGCTGACGGCGGTCTTATTCGCGCAGCAATCAGGACGCTTTGCTGAGCTTGCCCTCTACACACAAATCCCATTTTCCTTGCTCGCTGATGTGTCTCTGGCGTTGCTGCCAAACGTTTTGGTTTTTACCATGCCCGCGGCGGTGCTCGCCGGAGTCATGATCGGTTTTGCCCGGATGGGAAGCGATAGCGAAATCGTAGCCATGCGGGCCGCCGGCGTAGGTACTTGGACCCTGTTATGGCCGGTGCTCATGATTGGGCTGCTGGTAGCGGGCGCCACAACGTACATTCAGATGAAGGAGGCGCCGCAGGCTGCTCGAGATCTTAAGAAGGCTGCCCTGCAGGGAACGCTGCGAAAGCTGGATTCTCCAGTCGAACCTCGAGACTTCAACACTGAAATTCCCGGGTACTTGATTTACGTTCGAGACGGCGACAAGGCTCAAGGCTCCTGGGGG
>JACDCK010000220.1 GCA_013817595.1 Pyrinomonadaceae bacterium
GCCTTGGCTACTTGGAGGAGTTACGCCAGGAGTTCTTCGCCGACGGGGGCGGCGACGAGCCCCCGGTCCTGGACGAGGACGATGAACGTGCGTTGGATGAGGCGTGGAAGAAGGCAGCAAGGAAAAGAAATAGCTGATGATGGGGTGGCGGCGCTGGCCGGTGGTGAAAGTGTTTTGGGCGGAGCACGTTCCCTTCGTAACCACCCGCCGAGCCTACACAAGATCGCTGCGGTGGACCCTGCACCAGGAAATGCAGCGGAAAGACACAGGAGAAAACCTGGGCCGCGAGCAACGTCAGCACCCATGCTATATTCGCTGCCATGCCTGGCGAATGCAGTGCGTGACGAACCGAGAGTCAGGCTTGTCAACGGGCCGCGCGGCTCGCAGTCGGCTGGGAGATAGATGATTCTGTCTGAGCCCCTGGACTCTCGTTGATATGGAGACGGTGTTGTGTGGGTCCGTTTGTCGCTGTAGCGGCAATAAGGGGTGTGTTTAACAAACGTGACACCAGCGCCGTCCTAAATTACAACTAGCTGACAAGTTCGCCTGAAGGTACAGGTATTTGGACTTTCTGAGATATAGCTTGATCTTTCTCTGGCACCCATCGGGGTGATGTAACCCTCACTGCCAGGAGAAAGAGATATGAAACAACACTGGGACCTGCATGATCTGATTGAGCACTTCACCCTACTGCCGCCAGAGGTGAGATTTTTGGGAGCGAACTCCCCTCATAACCATCTGGGCAAGGCGCTCCTCCTCAAGTTTTTTCAGTATGAAGGGCAATTTCCTGAAAGTGGGGCTGAACTGCCTGCGTCTGTCGTTGAGTATGTGGCGCAACAGTTGAATCTCACGGAAACTCACTTCCACGACTACGAGTGGGAGGGGCGGATGATTCGGGATCATCGCCAACAAGTCCGCACCTTTTTGGGCTTTGCGCCAGCCACCCTGGAGAATCAACAGGAGTTACGCGCCTGGCTCATCCACGAGGTATTACCCCACGAGTATCGCCTCTCCCATTTGGAGCAACGAGCCTATGCGCGTTTGCGTTCCTT
Source organism: Pyrinomonadaceae bacterium (assembly GCA_013817595.1). Taxonomy (GTDB): domain Bacteria; phylum Acidobacteriota; class Blastocatellia; order Pyrinomonadales; family Pyrinomonadaceae; genus PSRF01. Next base: position 1,053 of record JACDCK010000220.1, read on the forward strand.
GCATCTCGAACCCCCCCCCAGCGCACGCATGGATCGTCTGGTCCGTTCTGCTCTGCACGCCTATGAGCAAACCTTCTTCGCTGAGACCGCCGCACGCCTACCAGAGGCGGTCAAACTCAACCTCCAGCAACTGATCTACCACAAGCAGGATCTGACACAAGACATTGACCTCACGGATGCCGAGGCGGATGATCCGAGTCTCTATCCCCTCCACGACCTGAAATCCACTGCTGGCGAGGCCAAGGTCAGCGCCATCCAAAAGGTGGCCGAGCGGCTGAAGTATCTTCAGGCCGTGGGGCTCCCGGCGGATTTGTTTCGGGGCTTTCCCCTTCCTTTTCTGCGGCAGTATCAACAGCAAGCTGCCGTCGAGTCCCTCAGCCACCTGCAACGGCGTGAACAGGAAGAGCACACCTATACCCTCCTGGCGGCGTTCTGCTGGGTCCGCCAACGAGAACTGACTGACCAGTTGGTGGATTTGTTCCTGCGCGTGCTTCAGGACATCCGCCTGCGCGCCAAACAACGGGTCGAACGAGAGCTGCTGGTGGATTACATCCGGGTGGGTGGCAAGCAACAATTGCTGTATCGGATCGCGGGAGCCATGTGGGACAACCCAGATGGTATCATCCGCGAGGTCCTCTACCCCCTAGTAGGGGAAGAGCGCTTGAAGGCCCTGGTGAAGGAAGCCAAAAGCAAAGGCACCTACCGCCTGTCGGTGCAAACCCGCGTCAGTGGCTCCTATACCCATCACTATCGGCGCATCTTACCGCCCTTGTTGGCGGTACTGACCTTCCGCTCGAACAACGAGCGGTACCAACCCCTGCTGGAGGCGCTGGGCGTGGTTGCCAGCTACCTTCAGGAAAAAGACCCCTTCTACCCAGACGATCAGGAGGTACCGCTGGCGGGGGTCATCCAAAAGCAATGGCAGAGTTGGCTCTACCAGAAGGACCGGACGGACGGGCAGCGGCGCATCCGCCGGGTGCGCTACGAGTTATGTGTCTTGCAGTCCTTGCGCAATAAATTACGCTGCAAGGAGATTTGGGTCGAAGGAGCGGATCGCTATCGCAACCCAGCGGAGGATGTCCCGGCGGATTTCAGCGAGAATCGAACGGATTATTATGCGGCGCTCGCCCTCCCCGTGGAGGCAGAGCAGTTCGTCGAGAAAGTCCGCACCCAGATGACGCAGGCGTTACAAGAGCTGAACGATGGATTACCGACCAACCCGGCGGTCAAGATTCTGACGAAGGGGGGCGGGTGGATTCATCTGAGTCCGCTCTCCAAACTCCAAGAACCCACCAATCTGCGCTACCTCAAACTTGCGGTTCGTGAACGATGGTGGATGACAAGTCTGCTGGATATTCTCAAGGAAGCGGATTTACGGATCGGGTTCAGCGACAGTTTCCAGAGCTTGACGGGGCAGGAACGCCTCCCGCGTGACGAGTTACAAAAACGGCTCTTGCTCTGTTTGTTTGGGCTGGGGACGAATACGGGCCTGACCCGTGTCAGTATGGGCAGGCATGAGGTCAGCTATGCCAACCTCCAATATATTCGGCGGCGTTTTGTCAGTAAGGAGGCGCTGCGCCGGGCCATCGCGTGTGTCATTGACGCCACCCTCGCCATTCGGCAGCCTGAGATTTGGGGAGAAGCGGGTACCTGGTGCGCGGCGGATGCCAAACAATTCGCCGCGTGGGATCAGAATCTGTTGGCCCAGTGGCATCCCCGCTATCGCAAGGTCGGGGTGTTGGTCTACTGGCATGTTGCCAAACAAGCCCTGTGCGTTTACTCCCAGGTCAAGACACCCTCCTCTTCCGAAGCGGCATTGATGATTGAAGGGGTGGTGCGTCACTGCACGGCGATGCAGGTGGACCGCAGCTATGTCGATACGCATGGACAGAGTGAGGTGGCCTTCGCTTTCTGTCATCTGCTGGGCTTCCAATTGATGCCGCGCCTCAAGAACCTCCACAAACAAAAGCTCTCCCTACCCGACAAAGCCGTTGGGGTGAAGTATCCGCACCTGACCCCGGTGCTGGGAGGAGCTATAGACTGGGACTTGATCACCCGTCACTATGATGAGATGGTCAAATATGCCACTGCCCTGCGGCTGGGGACCGCCGATGCCGAAGCCATTCTCAAACGCTTCACCCGTAACAACTTGCAGCACCCCCTCTACAAAGCCCTCGCGGAGTTGGGGCGGGCGCTCCTGACGACCTTTCTCTGCTCCTACCTCACCCATGAAAGTGTGCGCCGTGAAATCCAGGCCGGGTTGAACGTGGTGGAAAACTGGAATAGTGCCAACAGCTTCATTCTCTATGGGCGCGGCGGGGAGATCAGCACCAATGACCAGGATGCCCAGGAAATCGTGCTCCTGACGATGCACCTACTGCAATCGTGTCTGGTCTATGTCAATACCTTGATGACGCAAGAGGTCCTGGCGGATCCTACGTGGCGCGCGCGCATGACGGAGGCCGATTGGCGCGGCTTGACCCCGCTGTTCTATGCGCACGTCAATCCGTATGGTACCTTCGAGTTGGATATGGCGTCCCGCATTCCCTTGGTCGCCTAACGGATCCTGCCCAAGGACCTCCTTGACCGACGTAAACGAGCGTTAAGACAGGTCAGTTTGACCGACGATACCACCCCGCAACATAGTTCAAACTGACCGATGTTACGGCTCAAATCTGGTTAAGTTAGGACGGTGGGAAAATGCCCAAAACCTTGGCTTACTTGCGCGTCTCAACCGACCGCCAGGACCTCAATCACCAGCGGCTGGAAATCCTGGAGTATGCCCGTCGGGAGCACCTGCATATTGATGAATTCCTGGCGATCTCAGTGTCATCCCAACAAGGGCGACGGGCACGCAAGATAGATGAATTGCTGAATCTATTGGCGGCGGGGGATACGTTGGTGGTCACAGAGCTGAGTCGGTTAGGCCGCAGCACGGGGGAAGTCATCACCCTCATCAATGACCTCCTGCGACGGGACATCGAGGTGCAGGTTATCAAACAAAACCTGCACCTCGACCGACAGCAGAACGATATGCAGGCCAAGATCATGATTACCTTACTCGCGCTCTTTGCAGAACTGGAACGCGATCTGATCTCCTTGCGAACGAGAGAAGCGCTAGCCGCTAGGAAAGCCCAAGGTATACCTCTGGGCAAGCCCAAAGGAACCTTGCAGGTGAGCATGTACGATAAAGATCAGCAGCGGATTGTCGAACTCCTCAGCCTGGGATTGTCTGCTAAAAAAATCGCCCAGCACCTGGGTTATGGTCATCCCTCTAGTCTCAATCACTACATTCAGACACGAAAACTGCGCCCCGTGTCGGAATAGCATCTCCTTCTATCCCCCCCATTGCTAAGTAACTTGGCATCTTGTTTACATTTAGGACGGCGCTGGTGTCACGTTTGTTAAACACACCCCATTTACACCGCCAGGGCGGTGACGAATCGAGGTTTCGGTATTCGCTACGACCTCCCCAGCA